>NZ_CP103834.1:0-70000 GCF_029774175.1 Actinobacillus genomosp. 1
GTGTCTTCCCTTTGGTCTGATTGTCTTAATCACTTACAAACGAAAGTATCGCCAACTGATTACAGCACTTGGCTACGCCCTTTGCAGGCAAGTTTTGCAAACGGGGAACTCACTCTTTATGCTCAAAATCAATTTGTTGAAAATTGGGTGAAAGATAAATTCTTGGCGGAGATCGTCGATCTTGCCCGTTTTTTATCCAAAAATGATAATTTAGCGGTTTCAATCCGTGTCGGGATTAAGCCAGCGGAACATAAATCTGTCTCTCCAAGTACGACAAGCAACAATTCAAAAGAAGAAGCACAAGAAAGCAATAAGAATTTCAGAACAGGTTTAAACGAATCGCTTACTTTTGAGAATTTCGTACAAGGTAAATCCAACCAATTAGCCAAAGCGGTTGCACAGCAAGTGGCGGATAATCCGGGCGAAAGCCACTGTAATCCGTTTTCACTTTACGGCGGTACCGGTTTGGGTAAAACCCACTTATTACATGCGGTCGGTAATGAAATTCTAAAACGTAACCCGCAAGCAAGAGTGGTTTATATTCATTCCGAGCGTTTTGTGCAAGATATGGTAAAAGCGTTAAAGGGCAATACGATTGAGAATTTTAAGAAATTCTATCGTTCGCTTGATGTGTTGATGATTGACGATATTCAATTCTTTGCTAATAAAGAAGCCTCACAAGAAGAGTTTTTCCACACGTTTAATTCCTTATTTGAGCGTAATAAACAGATTATTTTGGCTTCGGATAACTTCCCGAAAAATATTGAAAATATTGAAGAACGAATTAAATCTCGCCTAAGTTGGGGGGTAAGTACCGCAATCGAACCGCCTGAATTGGAAACCCGAGTGGCGATTCTGATGAAAAAAGCGGAAGAACGTGGGGTAGAACTGCCGGAAGAAGTGGCATTTTTCATCGGGCAAAAATTGCGTACCAATGTACGAGAATTAGAAGGCGCGTTAAACCGAGTGATTGCGTGGCGTAACTTTACCAAGCGTCAAATCACGATTGATGCGGTGCGTGAAGCGTTAAAAGATCTGATCGCATCTTACGATCACTTAATTACGATTGAAAATATTCAAAAAACGGTTGCCGAATATTACAACATCAAGATGTCCGACTTAAAGTCGAAGAGTCGTACCCGTTCGGTCGCTCGTCCTCGTCAAATGGCGATGTCGTTGGCAAAAGAATTAACCAATCACAGCTTACCGGAAATCGGGCGAGAATTCGGCGGACGTGACCACACTACCGTGATGCACGCCTGCAGAACAATTAATGAATTACGTGATACCGATAGCGGTATTCAAGAAGATTATACCAACTTAACCAGAAAATTATCGTCATAGGCGATAAGGGATTATTATGCAATTTACGATAACCAGAGAACAGTTACTTAAGCCTTTACAACAGGTCTGTGGCGTATTAAGCAGCCGCCCGACGTTGCCTGTGATTAATAATATTCTACTTGAAATCGAAGGCGACCGTTTATCGCTAACCGGAACGGACTTAGAAGTGGAATTAACCACGGTGGCAACCCTTGAACAAGCGGTCGATTTTGCCGGAAAATTTACCATTCCTGCCAAGAAATTTCTCGATATTTGCCGTAGCTTACCGGAAGATAGCAGCATTTCGGTGCAATTCGAAGAAGATCGTGCTTTAGTTAGAGCGGCTCGCAGTAAATTTAATTTAGCCACATTACCGGCAAGCGATTATCCGAATTTAATGGATTGGAAACCGGAAGTGGATTTTTCGATTGAACAATCTACCCTTGCTCGTTTGATTGATGCGACGCAATTCTCGATGGCGAACCAAGATGCCCGTTATTTCTTAAACGGTATGAAGTTCGAAACCGAAGGTAATTTATTACGTACCGTAGCAACGGACGGACATCGTCTAGCGGTTTGTACCATGGCGTTAAATCAAGAGTTATTAACCCATTCGGTCATAGTTCCTCGTAAAGCGGTATTAGAATTATCGCGCCTTGTCGCCGTGAGTGATGAAACGGTACGTTTAGAAATCGGTACCAGCAATTTACGTGTGTCAATGAACGGCGTGGTGTTTACCTCTAAATTGATTGACGGGCGTTTCCCAGACTATCGCCGTGTATTACCACGCAATGCAGATCGCATTTTAGAAGCGGAAACCGAAGTGTTAAAACGTGCATTAATGCGTGCGGCAATTTTATCGAATGAAAAATTCCGTGGCGTGCGTTTAGCATTAAGCGAAAACTTATTGAAAATTACCGCCAATAATCCGGAACAAGAAGAAGCGGAAGAGATCATTGATGTGGCATATCAAAGCCCGGAAATGGAAGTCGGCTTTAACGTGAGTTATTTGTTAGACGTGCTGAATACCTTAAAATGTGAGCGTGTGCGTTTCAATTTGGTGGATGCAAGTTCAAGCTGCTTAATTGAAGATTGTGATAACAGTACGGCTGAATACGTTATTATGCCAATGCGTCTGTAATTCTATTTGCGGAGCTACGATTATTTCTGTGTAGCTCCGTGTTTTCCGTGGTTATTTTTATGCCCCTATCCAGATTAATTATCAATAATTTCCGAAATCTCCAATCTCTCGATCTTGAACTCAGTCCTAATTTTAATTTTATCGTGGGGCATAACGGCAGCGGTAAAACCAGTTTGCTGGAAGCGATTTTTTACTTAGGACACGGTAGATCGTTCAAAAGCCATATCAGTAATCGAATTATTCACTACCAAGCGGAAGACTTTGTGTTACACGGTCGTATTGATGAAGGGCAACATCAATGGTCGGTCGGGATCCAGAAAAAACGTTCGGGCGATACGCTGTTAAAAATTAACGGTGAAGACGGCAATAAAATTTCCGATTTAGCGCACTTACTGCCGATGCAAGTAATTACGCCGGAGGGGCTAACCTTATTAAACGGCGGGCCGACTTTTCGTCGAGCGTTTTTAGACTGGGGGCTATTCCACCAATATACCGAATTTTATAGCTGTTGGGCGAATTTAAAACGTTTACTCAAGCAACGAAATGCGGCATTACATCAAGTTCGCAGCTATGCCGAATTAAAGCCGTGGGATATTGAATTGGCGAAATTTGCGGAGACTGTCAGCCAAATGCGTGCGAAATATGCGGAAGCGTTACGACCGGAAATTGAGAAAACCTGTCAGTTTTTCTTACCTGAATTAGAAATTAGCGTGAGCTTTCATCAAGGCTGGGAGAAAGGTGCGGATTATGCCGAGATTCTTGCCCAAGGTTTTGAGCGAGATAAAGCGATGGGTTATACCATGATCGGCCCGCAAAAGGCGGATTTTCGTTTTCGGGCGAACGGTTTGCCGGTGGAAGATGTGCTTTCTCGCGGGCAACTTAAATTACTGATGTGTGCGTTACGTTTGGCTCAGGGGGAATATTTGGTGGCGCAAAAAGAGCGTCAGTGTTTATTCCTGATTGATGATTTCGCTTCCGAATTGGACCCGATTAAACGAGAACTGTTGGCGCATCGTTTACGAGAAAGCGGCTCACAAGTATTTGTCACGGCAATTACTAAAGATCAGCTAAATCAAATGCAATGGCAAGAAAGCGAGCAAGATATGTTATTCCGGATTCAGCAAGGTACAGTCATCAACTAAGTAACCAAGTAGTGATAAGTAACAAAAAAGGGATGTAATGAAACATCCCTTTATTTATGTATTTAAATTTATTTAATGACGCCGCAAGCCATACGTGGACCGCCACCACCTAATGGAGCAGGGTGATCAGAGTGGTTATCGCCACCTTCGTGAATCATTAAAGAATGACCTTTAACTTCATCCAGTTTTTTCAAACGCGGAGCAAGAACCGGGTTAGTTGCAGAACCGTCATGCTCTACGAATAATGCCGGTAAATCACCTAAGTGTGCGTTATCAGACCACGGATAACCGTGTTGTTTGGTCTCTTTAGGATCCCAGTGACCGCCCGCACCTAAACCGGCAACCAGTTTACCGTCTTTTTCTTTCGGCTCACAGCTTGGGTTTTGGTGAATATGGAAGCCGTGTAAACCTTGAGCTAAACCGTGTAAGTGCGGAGTAAACACTAAACCGTACGCCGACTCGGTGATTTCTACCGTACCGACATCCTTGTTTCCTTTTACCGGATCAAGTTGTTGGACTTGTACGACAAGTTTTTCTACGCCGTTATCTGCTTTTTTATGATCATGATCAGCATGTGCAACCGCAACTGCCGATGCGCCGAACAATGTAAAAGCGAGTGCTAGATTTGTGAGTTTCATAGAACATCCTTTTATTTTGGTTAATGGATTGTGTGTATTGTACACTATGGTAAAGAATTTAAATAATATTATTTAAATAGCCTAAAACTAATTGCATTTTAGTACGAAATCCTGTATTTATCAGATCATATTTCTCAAAAATAAATTCAAACACAACTTAGCAAATGTAATTAGGAGCATAAAATGCAAAATGTAGGTTTTATCGGTTGGCGCGGTATGGTTGGCTCGGTTTTAATGGATCGTATGGTTCAAGAAAACGACTTTGCAAACATTAATCCGGTTTTTTTCACTACCTCACAAGCGGGTCAAAAAGCCCCGGTTTTTTCAGGTAAAGATGCCGGCGAGTTAAAGAATGCCTTTGATATCGAAGAATTACAAAAATTAGATATTATCGTAACCTGCCAAGGCGGTGACTACACGAACGAAGTGTATCCTAAATTAAAAGCAACGGGTTGGAACGGTTATTGGATTGATGCCGCATCTGCATTACGTATGGAAAAAGATGCGATTATCGTATTGGATCCGGTAAACCAGCATGTGATTTCCGAAGGTTTAAAAAACGGCATTAAAACTTTTGTCGGCGGTAACTGTACCGTAAGTTTAATGTTAATGGCAATCGGTGGCTTATTCGAAAAAGATTTAGTCGAATGGGTTTCCGTCGCAACTTACCAAGCGGCTTCCGGTGCCGGTGCGAAAAATATGCGTGAGTTACTCTCACAAATGGGCGAATTAGAAGATTCTGTAAAAGCGGAATTAGCAAACCCAGCATCATCTATCTTAGAGATTGAGCGCAAAGTCACGGCGAAAATGCGCGAAGACAGCTTCCCGACCGATAACTTCGGCGCGCCGCTTGCCGGTAGCTTAATTCCTTGGATCGATAAATTATTAGAAAGCGGTCAAACTAAAGAAGAATGGAAAGGTTATGCGGAAACCAACAAAATTTTAGGTTTAAGTGATAACCCGATTCCGGTGGACGGTTTATGTGTGCGTATCGGTGCGTTACGTTGCCATAGCCAAGCGTTTACGATCAAACTTAAGAAAGATCTGCCGTTAGCGGAAATCGAGCAAATTATTGCGGCGCATAACGAATGGGTGAAAGTGATTCCAAACGACAAAGAAACCACTTTACGTGAATTAACACCGGCGAAAGTAACCGGTACATTAAGCGTTCCGGTCGGTCGTTTGCGTAAATTAGCGATGGGCCCTGAATATCTTGCGGCATTTACCGTAGGTGACCAATTATTATGGGGTGCGGCAGAGCCGGTACGCCGTATCTTAGTTCAATTAACCAAATAATTCGGATTAATTAGAGACAGACAAGCGGTTGAGTTTTGCAAAAAAATTGCAAATTTTGACCGCTTATTTATTGCAATAAAAAGCCCAAGCAATGCTTGGGCTTTGTTGTTTTCGGATAATATGAAATTACCAATAAGCACGGAAACCGACAACTGTCGTATAGTCGCGAGATTTATTTACGCCACGTGCAACTTTAGCTTCCGGATGTTTAGTACGAGTCGCTTGCCATTCTACGAAAAGTTTAGTTTTTAACTGATCAACCACTTTTGGTAAGTAGTATTCGGTACCCACCATAAATTGGTGTTTTCTTTCGTTATTGTCTCTGCCAATCGCACGTTCAAGTCTATTGGTTTTGTAAGCATACATACCGTAGGCACGCCAGTCATCGGTTAAACGATGATAAACAAGGGTACGTACTTCTTTCTCTGTACGTTCATTGCCTTGTACAGATTGGTTTTCCGTTTTACGACGTTCTAAATCTACACCGAATGTAGTTTTATCATAGGTATATGCCGCACCGACCGAATAAGCATTACGGTCATAAGCCGGTGCTGAACCGACACGTTCAAAACGTTCACGAGATAAACCGGTCGCTACTTGTACGCTTTGTACGTCGTCAAATTTATGGTTATAAATTGAACCGAAGCCCCATACGTCTTTACGATCTTGGCTTAAATCCATATTCGTATTCGAGCGTTGGCTATGACCGCCGTAGTATGCACCGACTTTTAAACCTTCGATACCTTTATATACATATTGTACCGAACGGCGTGCGCCGGAAACTAATAAGCCGTCAGATAAACTTAAGGTATTCGGAATATCGGTTTGTTTGACTTCATCGGTAATCACCGTTTGGTTACCATAAGTCACTTCACCGTATTGTTTATGGCCTAAACCCGCATAAAGTTGATGTGCATAGATATGATCTAAATCGTGTTGAGAACTGGATACGCCGCGTTCGTCTGCGCCACGTAAACGCCATTCTACACGACCTAAAGCGTAGAAACCGTTACCAAGTTGTTGAGTTAAACGGAAACCGAAACGTGAACCGTTATTTTGTACCGGTTTATTTACGTGATTACGAACCGCCGAACCGTTTTGGTAAGTATCTTTAGTTGAAGTACTTGTCCATTTTAAACGAGCAGAACCGATAAATTCCGCTTTAGTACCGGTTGAGTCTAAGTTAAATAGTTCAACCGCTGATGCTGAGCTTGCCACAAAAGCAGAAGCAAAAAGGGCTAATGCTGTTTTTTTCATATTCACTCCAAATGAAATATAAATTAAAGGTTATAGTTTACTTGGAGTGAAAACATCAATCAATGTGATTTTGTTAGTTTATATTGTGATTGGTTATAATCCGCCTATAATAAAAGTAAATTAATGAATAATTAATGAGAGTAAAATTATGATGACAAAAGATACACCGCTTATTGCCCTCGTTGCCGGGGAAATTTCTGGTGATATTCTCGGTGCAGGGCTGATTAACGCCCTTAAATTGCATTATCCCAATGCCCGTTTTATTGGAGTTGCAGGTCCCCGAATGATACAAGCTGGCTGCGAAACACTATTTGATATGGAAGAGTTGGCGGTAATGGGATTGGCGGAAGTGGTCAAGCATTTACCGCGTTTGCTGAAACGTCGTAAGCAAGTGATTGAAACCATGCTGGCGGAAAAGCCGGATATTTTTATCGGAATTGATGCTCCCGATTTTAATTTAACCGTCGAAGAAAAACTCAAAGCGAGCGGAATTAAAACCATTCATTATGTTAGTCCTTCGGTTTGGGCATGGCGTCAGAATCGTGTACATAAAATCGCACGTGCGACTAATTTAGTGTTGGCGTTTTTGCCGTTTGAGAAAGCATTTTACGATCGCTTTAATGTGCCTTGCCGTTTTATCGGTCATACCATGGCGGATGCGATTGCGCTGAAACCGAATCGCTCAGAAGCTTGTGCCACTTTAAATTTGGATGAAACGCAACGTTATCTGGCGATTTTGGTTGGAAGTCGAGCCAGTGAAGTCGGCTTTTTAGCGGAACCTTTCTTAAAAGCGGCGCAAATTCTAAAACAACAGTATCCGGACTTACAATTTTTAGTACCGTTGGTTAATGACAAGCGTATTGCACAATTCGAGCAAATTAAAGCGCAAGTTGCTCCTGAATTATCGGTACATATTCTGAAAGGCAACGCCCGTCAAGCGATGATTGCGGCGGAAGCCTCATTACTTGCTTCCGGTACGGCGGCATTAGAGGGAATGTTATGCAAATCACCGATGGTAGTCGGCTATAAAATGAAAGCGGCGACTTATTGGTTGGCGAAACGCTTAGTGAAAACCAAATATATTTCCCTGCCTAATTTATTAGCGGATGAAATGCTTGTGCCGGAATTAATTCAAGACGAATGTAATCCGGAAAATTTAGCTTGGTATTTGGGTAATTATTTGGCGGATGATGCAGACCATAAAAAACAGCGAAACGAATTAAAACAACGTTTTACTGAATTACATAAACTGATTCAATGTGATGCGGACGCTCAAGCCGCTCAAGCGGTTGTCGATGTATTGGAAGCGGACAACACAAGCGATCAAAATTAATTTTATTTTTACAAAAGGAATCTCACGGCATGTGGAAAGAAATTTTACTTAATTACGGTATTTTTTTATTAGAATTACTCACGGTATTCGGCATTGTTGCGGTTGTGGTTATGCTGATTTTAGAAGCTCGAAAACAACCGGAGAGCGGTGCGATTTCAATTACGAATTTGACGGAAAAATATCAAGAACAACAAAAATCTTTAGCACATTTTTTCTTAAGTGAAGAAGCTCAAAAACAAGCGGAAAAATCAGAGAAAAAAGCGGCGAAAGAAAAAGCGAAAGCAGAGAAAAAACGTTTGAAAGAAGCCGGAGAACAGGCGACAGAAACACAAAAATCGCGTTTATTTGTCCTGAATTTTAATGGAGATGTTCAAGCGCATGCGGTAAGTTCTCTACGCCGAGAAATTGATGCGGTCATTTCTTTAGCGAATAAAGAGGATGAAGTGTTATTAAGATTGGAAAGTCCGGGCGGTGTGGTACACGGTTACGGCTTAGCGGCTTCTCAATTACAACGTTTACGTACTCACAATATTCCGCTGACGGTGGCGGTAGATAAAGTGGCGGCAAGCGGCGGTTATATGATGGCGTGCGTGGCGAATAAAATCGTCTCCGCTCCGTTTGCGATTATCGGATCGGTTGGTGTGGTGGCACAAGTGCCGAATATCCATCGTTTATTGAAAAAACATGAAATTGATGTGGATGTGATGACCGCCGGCGAGTATAAACGCACGGTAACTTTAGTTGGCGAGAACACCGAAAAAGGCAAACAAAAATTCCAACAAGAATTGGAAGAAACCCACGAATTATTCAAACAATTCGTAGCGCAAAATCGCCCGCAATTGGAGATTGAGAAAATTGCTACCGGCGAACATTGGTTCGGCAAACAGGCTCTAGTTCTGAATTTGGTTGATGAAATCAATACCAGCGATGATTTATTGCTTAATGCGATAAAAGAGAAAGAGGTTATCGAACTTAAATTTAAGCAGAAGAAAAATCTTACTCAACGTCTAGGCGAGCAAGTAGAACTTTCGCTGGAAAATATTATAGCCAAATTATTGCATAAGAACCGTTCAAGTATGATGTAATGGCGTAAGAAGTAAGCGGTTCGATTTTGTAAAATTTTTGCAAAATCGAACTGCTTATTTTTTTAGGCGTTATCTTTACCAAACAAAAAGGTAAAACAGCTTGCCCGATTAACAACTAATCTATAAAATTTCATCTCTTAAGTGGGAAAAAGTGGTGTTTTGTGGAATTTAGCGGAACTTTCCCAAAATTAATTAATCTTTTAAACGTATCAATAAGCTTTTAGATGGGCTGGCAAAATGTTTCGTGGCGTAACTTCAATTAGTATCGATAATAAAGGGCGGCTCGCTATTCCGACTCGTTATCGTGCCGAATTGCGTGAAAAACATCAGGGCGTTTTAGTTTGTACCGTTGATATTCGTCAGCCGTGTTTATTGCTTTATCCGTTACACGAATGGGAAACGGTCGAGCAAAAATTACTTGCGCTTTCCAATTTTGATCCGATGCAACGCCGTATTCAGCGAGTGATGCAAGGTTTTGCGACCGAATGTGAAATGGATACGACAGGACGTATTTTACTGAGTCCCACATTACGACAACATGCGCAGCTTGAGCAACAAATTATGTTAGTCGGGCAGTTGAATAAATTTGAAATTTGGCAAGATAAACAATGGCAATCACAGATTGCCGAAGATCTTGCTTTGGGCGGTTCGGCGGAAATGCTGAATTGCGAAGCCTTAAAAAACCTTTCTTTATAAGATAATAAGTGAGTTGGAAAAATAATGAACGACACAGTCCATAAGCATGTTACCGTATTGCTACATGAAGCCGTTGATGGTTTGGCGATTAAGCCGAACGGTATTTATATTGACGGTACTTTCGGACGAGGCGGTCATTCTCGACTCATTCTCTCAAAACTTTCCGAACACGGTCGTTTAATTGCGACCGACCGTGATCCTCGTGCAATTGCCGAAGCGAATACGATTAATGATGCGCGCTTTCAAATTGTACATACCGCTTTTTCAGCCATTCCGGAAGTATGCGAACAATTAGGCTTAACCGGCAAAATTGACGGTATTTTGCTTGATCTCGGCGTGTCTTCCCCGCAGCTTGATGATGCGGAACGCGGTTTTAGCTTTATGCGTGACGGGCCGCTTGATATGCGTATGGATACCACTAAAGGTCTATCTGCCGCCGAATGGCTGGCACAAGTGTCGGTGGATGATTTAGCGTGGGTATTAAAAACCTTCGGTGAAGAACGTTTTGCCAAACGTATTGCACAAGCGGTCGTTTCTTATAATAAGTCTGCAACGGATAAAATTTCTCGTACGCTTCAATTAGCGCAAATTATTGCTGATGCCGTGCCTTTCAAAGATAAGCACAAACATCCGGCAACTCGCTCGTTTCAAGCGATCCGTATTTTTATTAACAGTGAATTGGACGAGTTAGAGAAAGCGTTACAGTCGGCATTAAGCGTACTGGCACCGGAAGGCCGTTTATCGATTATTAGTTTCCATTCGTTAGAAGATCGAATGGTTAAACAATTTATGAAGAAAAACAGTAAAGGTATGGACGTGCCGAAAGGTTTACCTATTTTGGAGTCGGAATTAAATAAAAATATTCCGTTAAAAACAATTGGTAAAGCGATTATGCCGAGCGAAGCAGAAATCGAAGCAAACCCTCGCTCACGTAGTGCCGTATTACGTATTGCGGAAAAAAGATAGAGGATTTAGCGAATGGCAAGTAATGAACGTTATCCGCTCCATCAAATTATTTTAGATGATTTAACCGCGCATAATAAGGTGGCTCTAATCCTGATTATTGCTGTCGTTGCAACCGCAATCGGTACGATTTGGATTACTCATCAAACCCGTTTATTGACTGCGGAGCAAGGTAAACTTGTACAGGCACAGCGTAAACTTGAAAATCAATATATCCACTTACAATTAGAAGAAAATGCGAAGAGCCAGAAATCTCGCGTAGAGGCGGCGGCGGCAAGTTTCGGTTTACAGTCGATAAAAAAAGAGCAAGAAGTTATTTTGGTTGAATAAAGCATGGCAAAGTCAGTTAAATTAAAGCGTAAACCCGTGGCTATCGAGCCGAATACAGAAGTAAAAAAGCAAACTAATACTAAAAATGAACCGAGTTATCTCCCGATTCGTTTTGGTGTGGTCGGCTTTTTCATCCTTGTAATGGCGGGAATGCTGATTGCTAAAGCGGCTCATATTCAGTTACTTGATTCCGAACGCCTGATTAATGAAGCGAATAACCGCTCATTGCGTACTAAAGAGTTACCTTTCACGCGAGGGCGAATTCTTGATCGTAACGGTCGATTCTTATCCATCAGTGTACCGATGTATTCTCTTACCCTCGATCCTCGAGAATATTTTGACAGCAAATTACGCCGAAGCCCTGAACGTTGGAAATTACTGGCAATGGAAATGGGTGCCTCCAAAAGTAAAATTGAAAAAAACGTCAATGATTTCATAGAGAAAAAAATACTTCAAAAGAAAAAGTAGCGTTTGATCCTCGTTCTATTCTCAATACAAAAAGTGAAGATTATTGGACGCTTTTAGCCCAATCGACAGGGCTGGATTACAATACCTTAATCCAAGCCGTTCGTAATAATCCGAGTTCCCCGTTCCTGATGCAGGAAATTTCCGCTTCACAACTTGAACGTTCTAAACTGGAAGCGATAGCAAAAGCAAGCGGCGAAAAATATAACGATTTAATGGCTCGTTTATACAAAGCCTCACGCCAACGTTTTATCTATATTGCACGTCATGAGCCGGAAAGTATTGCTAATTATGCGCAAGAATTAAAAATTGACGGTATGGTGTTAAAAGCCGAATCCCGTCGTTTTTACCCGTTAGCGGAAGAAGCGTCACAGTTAATCGGTTTTACCGATGTGGATGATGTGCATGGTTCGGAAGGTTTGGAGCGCAGCTTTGATTCGTTATTAATCGGTAAAAACGGTCGCCAAGTGATTCGTAAAGATGCACGCGGTAACGTGATTGAAAATATTCGAGATGAAAAACAATACGATCCGCAAGACGTTATGTTAAGCATTGATGAAGAATTACAATCCGAAGTGTATAAGAAAATTAAAGAAGCGGTGGTTGCCAATAATGCGGAATCCGGTACGGCGGTTTTAGTCGATGTACAAACCGGCGAAATTTTGGCGATGGCGAATGCACCGTCGTTTAACCCGAATAAGCGGGATAGTTTTAAACCGGAATTAATGCGTAACCGTGCGATTACCGATACCTTTGAACCGGGTTCGACGGTTAAACCGTTAGTGGTTTTAACTGCCTTACAAAACGGGGCGACCTACCGTGACGAAGTAATTAATACCCGTCCGTTCGTGGTAAACGGTCATACGATTAAAGACGTTGCACCGCGTGAAAGTTTATCGCTGACCGGTATCTTGCAAAAATCGAGTAATATCGGAGTGAGTCGTTTGGCGTTACGTATGCCGTCCACCGCACTGGTCGATACTTATAGCAAAGTCGGTTTCGGTAAAGATACCGGCTTAGGTTTAGGCGAACAGAAAGGGACGAACGGTGATCGTAAACGCTGGTCGGATATTGAACGTGCAACCATGGCATACGGTTACGGTTTAAATATCACACCGTTACAGCTTGCTCGTGCTTATGCAACCTTGGGAAGTTTCGGGATTTATCGACCGCTTTCGATTACTAAAGTGGATCCGCCGGTTATCGGCGAGCGTGTATTACCGGAAAAAATTACCCGAGATGTGGTACATATGATGGAAAGTGTGGCGCAAAAAGGCGAAGGTGGTCAGAAAGCAATGGTGGAAGGCTATCGTGTGGCGGTCAAAACCGGTACGGCTCGTAAACTTGAAAAAGGTCAGTATGTAGAAAAATATATTGCCTATACCGCAGGCGTGGCGCCGGCGAGTGATCCCCGTTTTGCTTTAGTGGTATTGATTAATGAACCGAAAGCGGGTCAGTACTATGGCGGTTCGGTTTCCGCACCTCTCTTCTCAAGCATTATGGGTTACACCTTAAAAGCAAGAAATATCAAACCGGATAATCTTACCGACAGCGAAAGTGCCGTACGTGAAATTAAGTCGGAACAAAAAGTAAATTAGAACAGAATAAATTAGGTAACAATATGAAACGTTTACTTCCCTTTCTTACCGAACTTGATGCTTGGGTAGCGGAATTAAAACCGCTTAAGCAAATGACGTTAGATTCACGCCAAGTCGGCGAATGTGATCTGTTTGTCGCGCTAAAAGGACATCGAGTCGATGGTCGCCAATTTATCCAAAAAGCGATTGAGCAAGGTGCGGCTTTAGTCTTAGCGGAAGCGGATGAAGGGCAAACTGAAATTGAGTTGGATGCGAAATTTGCAAAATATAACTTAGATCGCACCGTTTGTAAGGTGGTTTCAGTACCGAATTTGGCGCGTATTTTGTCGGAAATTGCCGGTGCGTTTTATGCCAATCCGTCTGAAAAACTGACGCTAGTCGGGGTGACTGGAACGAATGGCAAGACCACCAGCGCACAATTACTTGCCCAATGGCACAACCTGTTAGGCGGAAAATCTGCGGTAATGGGGACGATCGGTAACGGTTTATACGGCAAAGTACAAGAAGCGGCAAATACCACCGGTTCGGCGATTGAAGTGCAACGTAATTTAGCCAGCTTTGTGGAGATGGGCGCTGATTTTTGTGCGATGGAAGTCTCTTCACACGGCTTAGCACAATATCGCGCGGAAGCGTTAAGTTATGATTTAGCGGTATTTACCAATTTAAGCCGTGATCATCTCGATTACCACAAGACAATGGAAGAATATGCACAAGCAAAATTTCGTTTGTTTAGCGAATTAGATACCAAAGCACAAGTATTAAACGCAGATGATGAAGTCGGGCGTGAATGGTTGGCAAAATTGCCGAATGCGGTGGCGGTCAGTACCGATGCTCGTTTTAGTAGTGAGCATAAATTCGTTAAAGCAGCCGATGTGAGCTTTAGCTTACAAGGCGTAAAAATTACGTTTGAATCGAGCTGGGGCAACGGCGAGCTGCATAGCCGTTTAATCGGTGCGTTTAACGTCAATAATTTACTCACAGCATTAGCCAGCTTATTAGTGCTTGGTCACGATTTGCAAAGATTAATCGAAACCGCACCGCTTCTGCAAGGGGTTGCAGGACGTATGGAGTGTGTCGTTTCGCAAAAAAATCCGCAAAATAGACCGCTTGTGTTAGTCGATTATGCCCATACGCCGGATGCGTTAGAAAAAGCCTTACAAGCGGCAAGATTACATACCGAGGGCGAGCTTTATTGTATTTTCGGTTGCGGCGGCGATCGCGATGCGGGTAAACGCCCGATGATGGCAGCGATTGCAGAAAAATTAGCGGATAAAGTGATTGCGACCGATGATAACCCGAGAACCGAAGATAACGCTAAGATTATGGCGGATATTCTCAAAGGTTTCGTTCAAGTGGAGAAAGTGCAAGTGATTCACGATCGTGAACAAGCCATTAAAACCGCGATTGAACAAGCGAATGAAAAAGATGTGATTTTAATTGCCGGTAAAGGGCATGAGGATTACCAAATTATCGGGACGACTAAGCATCATTTTTCAGATCAGGAAACCGCGGCTAAATATCTAGCGTAAATATACAAGGTTGCAGAGCAACCGCACAATCAGTAACCTCGTACATTTAGTGCGAGGTTTACAGCAAATATTTTTGAAAGAAGAAAATGATAAAACTAACAACAAATGAAATTGCCGGCATTCTTAATGCGCAGTTGATTGGTGATGGCAATGTGGTGGTGGAAACTACCAGTACCGACACTCGACAAGCGGTCGAAAACGGGCTGTTTTTTGCATTAAAAGGCGAGAACTTTGATGCGCACCATTACTTAGCGAATGCGGTGGAACAAGGCTGTGTAGCCGTAGTGGTTGAGCGTGAATGTGAAATTTCCGTACCGCAAATTGTGGTGAAAGATACACGCCTTGCGTTAGGCGAGTTAGCCAAATGGTTAAAAGCGAAACTTAATCCGAAAACTGTAGCGATGACCGGTTCTTCAGGCAAAACCACCGTAAAAGAAATGACGGCAAAAATTTTGCAAAAAATGACCGCTTGTGAAGATGAAGTGCTTTATACCTTTGGTAACTTAAATAATGACCTCGGTGTGCCGATGACTTTATTACGCTTAACGACAAAACATAAATTTGCGGTGGTGGAACTCGGGGCAAACCATATCGGTGAAATCGCTTATACCACGGCAATCACTCAGCCGGACGCTTGTTTAGTGAATAACGTTGCCGCGGCGCATTTAGAAGGTTTCGGCTCACTCGAAGGTGTAGCGCAAGCAAAAGGCGAAATTTATCGAGGCTTAAAAGCCGGCGGTAAAGCGATTGTGAATCAAGCCTTTTATTATCCGCAATGGCAAAAAGAAATCGGCGAGCATGAGCTACAATCATTTAGCTATATCGGTTCGGATCAAGATTCATATGCGGATTTTTGGGCGGAAAATGTGGAATTAGGCTTATCCGGTTCTCATTTCACGCTACATTCTCCGCAAGGCGAAATCGAAATTAATTTGCCTTATTTAGGCGCGCATAATGTCAGTAATGCTTTAGCCGCAACTTCGCTCGCTATGGCGGTCGGTGCGGACTTAAATGCGGTCAAAGCCGGATTGGAGCAACGTTCGCAAGTGAAAGGTCGTTTGTATCCGGTTGAAGTCAATCCGCATTGTTTATTGATTGATGATACCTATAACGCCAATGTCGATTCGATGAAATCGGCGGTGTCGGTGTTAAAAAATTATCCGGCGTTCCGTATTTTTGCGGTCGGCGATATGGCGGAACTCGGCGATGAAAGTGCGGCTTGTCACCAACAAGTGGCGGATTTCGTACGCGAGGCAAATTTAGATTTAGTGGTGAGTTTCGGTAAGCAAAGTGCGGTAATTAGTGGAGAGACTGCACATCACTTTACCGATAAACAAGCAATGCACGATTTCTTATTACCAATTATTTCGCAAAAGATTGCAGAAAAACAACCGCTAGTGTTGTTAGCAAAAGGTTCTCGTAGCCAAAAAATGGAAACATTGATTTCTGCTTTATGCCTTTCTTTGGGCGTTTCTTTTTAATTTTTAAGGTAGGTAGATAGTGAAAATGAGTTATCGCTCGTGGCACTATCTAATGTGGATAAAATTTGTGGGCAATTGCCCGCTTAGTATGATTTAACAAGGGTTTTTTCTTATGTTAGTTTGGCTTGCTGAGTATTTAGTTCAATACAATACAGCATTTAACGTTGTATCTTATATTACTTTCCGTGCAATTATGGCATTGCTTACCGCAATGGGTATCGGTTTATGGATTGGCCCTGAAGTGATTCGTCGCTTACAGCTTTTAAAATTCGGTCAAGAAGTGCGTAATGATGGTCCGGAAAGCCACTTCAAAAAACGTGGTACGCCGACCATGGGCGGTATTATGATTTTAATCGCTATCGGTGTGAGTACCTTACTTTGGGCGGATTTACGTAACAGCTATGTTTGGTTTGTGCTGTTCGTGTTATTCGGCTACGGTGCGGTCGGTTTTGTTGATGACTATTGGAAAATCAAACGTAAAAATACCGATGGTTTAATTGCACGTTGGAAATATTTCTGGCTGTCGGTGATTGCGCTGATTGCGGTATTCGGTATTTATGCGGTCGGTAAAGATACGACGGCAACTCAATTAGTGGTACCGTTCTTTAAAGACTTTATGCCGCAGCTTGGTATTTTCTTTATCATTCTGTCTTATTTTGTAATTGTCGGCACTTCAAACGCAGTAAACCTCACGGACGGTTTAGATGGTTTAGCGATTGTACCGACTATTATGGTGGCATCGGCTTTTGCACTCATTGCATGGGCGACCGGTAACTTTAATTTTGCGCAATATTTACATATTCCGTTTGTACCGAATGCCGGTGAATTAGTGATTCTATGTACGGCAATTGTTGGCGCAGGTTTAGGTTTCTTATGGTACAACACCTACCCGGCACAAGTATTTATGGGCGATGTTGGCTCACTTTCATTAGGCGGTGCATTAGGCACGATAGCGGTATTGGTTCGCCAAGAATTATTACTCGTGATTATGGGCGGTGTATTCGTGGTGGAAGCACTTTCGGTAATTTTACAAGTCGGCTCATACAAACTTCGCCAAAAACGTATTTTCCGTATGGCGCCGATTCATCATCACTTCGAATTAAAAGGTTGGCCGGAGCCTCGTGTTATCGTGCGATTCTGGATCATTACCTTGATGCTTGTATTAGTTGGCTTAGTCACATTAAAACTTCGTTAATCATAGGTGGGCTTGACCCACCTTTTTCGCTTGCAAGCGGTCTGATTTATCCAAATTTTTACCAATTATAAAGAGATTCAATTATGCAAAACCAATATAAAGATAAGGTCGTTACCATTATCGGCTTAGGCAAAACAGGTTTATCTTGTGTCGAATTTTTTGCGGATAAGCAAGCAAAAGTACAAGTAATTGATACCCGTGAAAAACCGGCAGGTGCCGACCAGCTTCCGGCAGATGTACCGTTGCATACCGGCGGTTTAAACAGCGAATGGCTATTAGCTTCCGATTTAATTGTGATTAGCCCGGGGCTTGCATTGGCTACACCGGAAATTCAACAAGCTATCAATGCCGGTGTGGAAGTGGTTGGCGATATCGAATTATTTGTGCGTGAAGCGAAAGCACCGATTATTGCGATTACCGGTGCAAACGGCAAAAGCACGGTCACGACATTAGTGACCGAAATGGCAAAACAGGCGGGGATTAAAGTCGGTATGGGCGGCAATATTGGGGTGCCGGTATTAAGTCTATTGAATGAAGAATATGAATTGTTTGTGTTGGAGCTGTCCAGCTTCCAATTAGAAACCACTTCTTCTTTAAAAGCAGTTGCGGCAACCATTTTAAATATCAGTGAAGATCATATGGATCGTTACAATAACTCGGTTGAAGAATATCGTTTAGCGAAATTGCGTATTTACGACAATGCCGAGAATGTGATTGTAAATGGTGAAGATAGACTGACTTATCCTCTTGAAACGCAAGCGGTTAAAAAATTGATTCGTTTTGCAGAACATAATGCCGAGTACATTATGCGCAACGGTATTTTATATTCGGGTGATGATGCAATTATCCCAACCAAAGAAATGCTGATTTCAGGTCGTCATAATGAAATGAATGCGTTAGCGGCGATGGCTTTAGCCGAAGCGGCAGGTATTTCTCGCGAAGGGATTGTAAAAGCATTGCAAGTGTACGGCGGTTTAGAGCACCGTTTCCAAGCGGTAAAAACCAATGACGGTGTGCGTTGGGTAAATGATTCGAAAGCAACCAATGTCGGCAGTACGGTAGCGGCACTCAACGGCTTACAAGTGGCGGGAACGCTTTATTTGTTACTCGGCGGCGACGGTAAAGCCGCTGATTTTTCCGAGTTAAAACCGCTTATTAATAAACCGAATATCGTTTGTTATTGCTTCGGTCAGGACGGCGCGCAATTAGCCTCATTATCAAACCAAAGCGTATTGGTGGAGACTATGCAACAAGCGATTGAACAAATTCGTCCGCAACTGAAAAAAGGCGATATGGTGCTACTGTCACCGGCTTGCGCAAGCCTCGATCAATTTAAGAACTTTGAAGAACGTGGACAGGTTTTTGTCAAATTAGCTCAGGAAGTAACCGCTTAATATGTTAGAAAGATTGAAGACAGAATGGGATAAATGGGTTCGATTAACACCGGCTAATTCGTTATACGATCGTACTTTGCTCTGGTTATTTTTCGGCTTACTGGTTATCGGATTTGTGATGGTCACCTCGGCATCTATTCCGGTCAGTACCCGTTTGAATAATGATCCGTTTTACTTTGCGGTGCGTGACGGCGTTTATTTGGCGGCGGCATTGTTTGCCTTTGTCACGATAGTACAAATTCCGACGGAAAGCTGGGAAAAACGGAATGTACTCTTTTTTCTCGTATCGCTGGTTTTTCTAGTACTGGTACTTATTTTCGGCAGAAGTATTAACGGTGCGGTGCGTTGGATCCCATTAGGACCGATTAATTTCCAACCGGCGGAATTGGCGAAATTAGCCATTATTTGTTATTTTTCCAGCTTCTACGTACGAAAATACGATGAGATGCGAACCAAGCGATTAAGTTTTATTCGCCCGATGGTAATTCTCAGCATTTTCGGTTTCCTATTGCTGTTACAACCGGACTTAGGTAGTACTTTCGTACTCTTTATGCTTACTTTTGCGATGTTATTTATTATGGGTGCAAGAGTGATGCAATTTCTATTTTTAGGCGTGACCGGTATTTTGTTATTTGCCTTTTTAGTACTGACATCGGAATATCGTTTAAAACGGGTTACTTCGTTTATGGATCCGTTTGCCGATGCTTACGGGGACGGTTTCCAGCTTTCAAATTCACAAATGGCGTTCGGTCAGGGTGAGTTTTGGGGAAAGGGATTAGGTAATTCGATTCAAAAACTGGAATATCTTCCCGAAGCGCATACCGACTTTGTTATGGCGGTGGTCGGTGAAGAATTCGGTTTTATCGGCATTGTCGCCATCGTCATTTTACTTTCGGTATTATCGTTACGCGCACTTAAAATCAGCCGAGACGCGTTAAAACTTGAAGCGCGTTTCAGAGGTTTTTTTGCTTTCGGTATTGCGATTTGGATTTTTATTCAAGGCTTTGTGAACTTAGGCGTTGCCTCAGGTTTATTGCCAACCAAAGGTTTGACTTTCCCGCTCGTAAGTTACGGCGGATCAAGTTTGGTGATTATGTCGATCGCTATTGCGGTACTTTTACGCATAGACTATGAAAATCGCCTAGAACTGGTTGGACACGCTCAAATTAAAGAGAGTTAAGATCAACAAGCGGTCGGAATTTGCAAAAAATTTGCAAAAACTGACCGCTTTCTTTTTCCGAAAATTGTCAATTTCCTGTACAATAACAACAATTTGTCTAAAAAAAGTTTCACAAGCGGTCGATTCCGCTCAAAAGTTTGTAAAAGAGATCAAAATGGCTAAAAAACTTCTTGTTATGGCAGGCGGAACCGGCGGACACGTATTCCCGGCAATTGCGGTTGCCCGTGAGTTGCAAAAGCAAGGCTGGGAGATCCGTTGGTTAGGTACTCAAGATCGAATGGAAGCCGACCTTGTGCCAAAGCACGGTATTCCGATTGAGTTTATTCAAATTTCCGGATTAAAAGGAAAAGGTATCGGCGCATTGCTGAAAGCACCCTTTGCGATTTTTAAAGCGGTAATGCAGGCTCGTAAAATTATCAAGAATTATCAACCTGATGCGGTGCTCGGTATGGGCGGATATGTATCCGGTCCGGGCGGTATTGCCGCAAAATTATGCGGTGTACCGGTTATTTTACACGAACAAAATGCGGTTGCCGGTTTAACTAACGTATGGTTGGCAAAAATTGCCCGCCGTGTGTTGCAAGCGTTTCCGACCGCTTTTCCGAATGCGGAAGTCGTCGGTAATCCGGTGCGTGAAGATTTATCTCAACTTGAAGCGCCGGAAGTACGTTTTGCCGAACGAGGTTACCCGATCAATATTTTAGTGATGGGCGGTAGCCAAGGTGCAAGAGTGATTAACCAAACCGTACCTGAAGTGGCTAAACAGCTTGGACAGAATGTATTCATCAGTCATCAAGTCGGTAAAGGCAATTTAAGCGGTGTTGAAGAGATTTATAAAGAAACGGGTAACGGTATTGCGGCAGAATTTATTGACGATATGGCACAAGCCTATAACTGGGCGGATCTCGTCATTTGTCGCTCGGGGGCTTTAACCGTATGCGAAATTGCCGCAGCGGGCTTGCCGGCAATTTTTGTACCTTATCAGCATAAAGATCGTCAGCAATATTTGAATGCGACTTATTTAGCGGATGATGGTGCGGCAATTATTATTGAGCAACAAGATTTTACGCCGCAAGCTTTATTGAATGCGTTACAACCGTTAATCGCCGATCGCCGAAAACTCACCGAAATGGCGGTCAAAGCCAGAGCGAAAGCAACGCCTACCGCAGCACAACGTGTGGCGGAAGTGATTATCGAACAAGCTAAATAGTTTTAAATGCAATCAACAAAAATATTTGGTTGCACAGATAGGAAAACAACAATGAAAAATTTCCAAGATAAAATTAAAAAATTAGTGCCGGAAATGCGCCGTGTAAATCAAATCCATTTTATCGGTATCGGCGGTGCCGGTATGAGCGGTATTGCCGAAGTGCTGTTAAATGAAGGCTATCAAATTTCCGGTTCGGATATTGCCGAAGGTCCGGTAACTAAACGTTTAGCTGAAGCTGGTGCGAAAGTGTTTATCGGGCATCAAGCGGAAAATGTTGCCGGTGCGAGCGTAGTGGTGGCTTCCAGTGCGATTGACGACAGTAATCCGGAAGTGCGTGCGGCAAAAGAAGCGCGTATTCCGGTGATTCAACGTGCGCAAATGTTAGCGGAGATTATGCGCTTCCGTCACGGTATTGCGGTTGCGGGAACACACGGTAAAACCACTACCACCGCAATGATTTCAATGATCTATACCGAAGCACAATTGGATCCGACATTTGTAAACGGCGGTTTAGTAAAATCAGCCGGTAAAAATGCGCATTTAGGCGCGAGCCGTTATTTAATTGCGGAAGCGGATGAAAGTGATGCGTCATTCTTGCATTTACAACCGATGGTTTCGGTCGTGACCAATATCGAGCCGGATCATATGGATACTTACGGCGGCGATTTCGAACAGATGAAAGCGACCTATGTAAAATTCTTACGTAACCTACCGTTCTACGGTTTAGCGGTTATGTGTGCCGACGATGAAACGGTAATGGAAATCGCACCGCAAGTCGGTCGCCAAGTTTTAACTTACGGTTTTAGCGAAAAAGCCGATTATCGTATCGAAGATTACCAACAAACCGGTTTCCAAGGGCATTACACCGTTGTTTGTCCGAACGGCGAACGCATTGACGTATTATTGAACGTACCGGGTAAACATAATGCACTAAATGCAACCGCCGCACTTGCAGTGGCGAAAGAAGAAGGAATTGCTAACGAAGCGATTTTAGCCGCGCTTGCCGATTTCCAAGGTGCAGGTCGTCGTTTTGACCAATTGGGTTCATTTATTCGTCCGAACGGTAAAGTGATGTTGGTTGATGACTACGGTCACCACCCGACTGAAGTGGACGTAACGATTAAAGCGGCTCGTTCCGGCTGGGAAAATAAACGTGTGGTGATGATTTTCCAACCGCACCGTTATTCGCGTACTCGTGATTTATTCGATGATTTCGTACAAGTGCTATCACAAGTCGATGCGTTAATTATGCTCGAAGTGTATGCGGCGGGCGAAGCACCTATTGTAGGTGCGGACAGTAAAGCGTTATGTCGTTCAATCCGTAATTTGGGTAAAGTGGATCCGATTTTAGTTTCGGATACCGATCAGCTTGGTGAAGTATTAGATCAAATTATCCAAGACGGCGATTTAATCCTCGCACAAGGTGCAGGCAGCGTAAGCCGAATTTCTCGTGGCTTGGCGGAGAGCTGGAAAGCGTAATAAGCGGTAAGATTTACAAAAAAGTTTGCAAAATCGACCGCTTGTAAATCTCTATTGATTGGCTCTCCTTCTAACTCCTCTTGATGAAAGAGAACGGAATGAAATTGGAAAAGGTATAAAAAATGAGTATTAAAGACGAAAAAATTGCGGTGTTATTTGGCGGCGTTTCTCAAGAGCGTGAAGTATCGCTAAATTCAGGTGCGGCGGTAACCGAAGCGTTAAAATCGCTTGGCTATAATGTAGAAGGTATTGATACTAAAGATTTCCCGATTGAAAAATTAAAAGAAAAAGGGATTCAACGCGTTTTCAATATTTTACACGGCGGTATCGGTGAAAACGGTGTGTTACAAGGCGCATTGGAGCAAATGGGTATTCCTTATACCGGTTGCGGGGTAATGGCGTCTGCGGTGACCTTAGATAAATTCCGTACCAAATTAATGTGGCAAGCGGTCGGATTACCAACCGCCGAAATGGTGGTTATTCGTCGCGGAGAAGCGGTCGATTCCGAACAAATTATTGCAAAATTAGGTCTGCCTGTTTTTGTTAAACCTTCAAGCGAAGGTTCAAGTGTCGGGGTAACTAAGGTAAAAACGGTTGAGCAATTATTACCGGCGGTGGAAGAAGCGTTAAAATTCGACTCTATCGTATTGGTTGAAGCATTTCTTGCCGGTAACGAATATTCCGTGCCGGTATTAGACGGTCAAGTATTACCGGCGGTACAAGTGATTCCGGAAGGGGAGTTTTACGATTATCATGCCAAATATATCTCGGATAATACGCAATACCTCGTGCCGGCGTTAAGTGATGAACGTCAAGCGGAAGTGGCTGAATTAGTCAAAGCCGCTTACGATGTTGTCGGATGTCGTGGTTGGAGTCGAATTGATGTAATGGAAGATGCGAACGGCAATTTCAATTTAGTGGAAGTGAATACTTGTCCGGGTATGACCAGCCATAGTATTTTCCCTAAATCGGCGGCAACGGTCGGGATTTCGTTTGAACAATTAGTTGAACGTGTATTGGAGTTAAGTGCTTAATGGTTTCTGTGTTACGGAAAAAAACGGCTGCGTCCGTCCGTTTCAAACCGCTAAAAGTGAGATCTTCGTTAAATCCATTCAATCGGATAGTATTAATTAAGCCGTTGATTGTGTTATTATGCGTAATCTTTGCATTTCTTGTTTATAGCAATTGGCATAGCTGGTTGGAAAGTCTGGATCGGAACCCGATTCGGGCTTATGCACTTACCCATAAGACAAGATTTACAACAAATGCGGATATCCGGGAAACTTTATCACAAAAACCTGTTCTAAAAGGATATTTCGGTCAAGATATTCAGGACGTTAAAGCGAAATTATTAGCGATTTCTTGGGTGAGAGATGTCGTTGTTCGAAAAGTTTATCCGGATCGTTTGAGTATCACGTTGATCGAACATAATCCCGTTGCCGTATGGAATGATGTGAACTTTTTATCCGAGCAGGGCATTGTGTTCAGTTTACCGCCGGATAGGATAGACAAGACCGGATTTCCTATGTTGTACGGGCCCGATACGGAAGGGAAAGTGGTTTTAGAGGCTTGGAGTAAAATCAAAGCGGATTTAAAAGCACGCAATTTAGACTTATCTTCCGTTTCCGTAGATAATCGAGGCTCTTGGACAATAACGTTATCGAATAATGTCGAACTCAGATTGGGACGCGGTGAGTGGACACCTAAAATTGATCGATTCGTGACGATTTTCCCTGAAATTGATGTACCGGAAGGACAAAAACTTTCCTATGTCGATTTACGCTATGAACATGGTGCGGCAGTCGGTTTTAGTCCTCTACCTAAATAATTTTTTGCAAGCATAATATAACGATATGACAAAAATAGCAGAATCCAAAATCATTGTCGGTTTAGATATCGGCACATCAAAAGTTGTTGCCGTAGTCGGTGAAGTATTACCGGACGGGGTGATTAATGTCATCGGCTCGGGTAGTTGTCCGGCTAAAGGCGTTGATCGCGGCGGAGTTATCGACTTAGATGCTGCGGTAAATTCTATTCAACGAGCAATAGAACAAGCCGAGTCCGTATCCGATTGCCAAATTATCGGCGTGACTCTTGCTATTTCAGGTCAGCATATTACCGCTTTGAATGAAAGCGGTACGGTACCTCTTTCCGGTACGGTAACTAATGAAGATATTGATGCTGCTATTCATATCGCCCGTTCGATTAAATTACCCGACGGATTAGAAACCTTACATATTATTCCGCAGGAATATAAAGTTGATCGGTTACCGGCGACCAAAAATCCGGTCGGTTTATCCGGTATGCGTTTACAGGCGCAAGCCCATATTATTGCGTGCCATCAAGATTGGTTGCGTAACCTTAAAAATGCGGTGGAACGAGCAAAATTAAAAGTTGATCAAGTGGTTTTTTCAGGGCTTGCGTCAAGTTATTCGGTTTTGACCGAAGACGAGAAAGAATTAGGCGTGTGTTTAATAGACATCGGCGGCGGTACAATGGATATTCTTGTCTATACCGATGGGGCGTTACGCTTTAGTAAAGTCATTCCTTTTGCCGGTAATAACGTCACCGATTATATCGCCCAAGTATTCACGACTTCTCGTAATGAAGCCGAAAGTATTAAAATTAATTACGGTTGTGCGATTAATCCGCCTGCGCATAATCCGGATAAAAAAATTGAAGTTGCGGGATTGGGCGGGCGTATGCCGAGAACCTTTACTAAAGCGCAGGTTGCTACCGTGACTTCTCAATGTTATAGTGATTTGTTGAAAGTCATAGAAAACGAATTGGTACAATTGCGCCATGAATTGCTGCAAAAAGGCATAAAACAGGAATTAATTGCAGGTTTTGTGCTTACGGGTGGTGGTTCGCAAATTGAAGATATTGTAGAATGTGCGAGAGAAATTTTCGGCTCTCAAGTGAGAGTCGGATATCCGTTGAATATTACAGGATTGACGGATTATGTAAATAAGCCACAATATGCAACAGTACTCGGTCTTTTACAATATAGCCATTATAACTCGGACGAAAAGAGTAATGGCGAAATTAGCGAGAAAGTAGATAGTATCCTTGATATTCTTAGTCGAGGATTGAAAAAAGTAGTCAATGTGGCAAGATCGAATTTTTAAATGTGTTGAGTTGCAAATCAGCACGAGGGAGATAAAAAATGTTTGAACCTATTTATGAAACAACGCAAGATGCGGTAATTAAGGTAGTCGGCGTTGGTGGCGGTGGCGGTAACGCACTTAACCATATGGTTGATGGTAGCTTAAATGAAGGTGTTGGCGGTGTTGAGTTTTTCTCAGTAAATACGGATGCGCAAGTATTACGTACAAGTGCAGTACGCCAAACGATTCAAATCGGTGCGAATATCACCAAAGGTTTGGGTGCCGGCGCAAATCCGAACGTAGGTCGTCAAGCAGCGGAAGAAGACCGTGAAGCGTTATCGAATATGCTTGCGGGTGCGGACATGGTGTTTATCTCCGCCGGTATGGGCGGCGGTACGGGTACCGGTGCCGCTCCGGTTATTGCCGATATTGCAAAATCGCAAGGTTCATTAACGGTTGCTATCGTAACGAAGCCATTCCGTTTTGAAGGTAACAAACGTATGAATTATGCGGAGCAAGGTATCCAAGAGTTATCTAAGCACGTAGATTCATTAATTATCATCCCTAACGATAAATTATTAAAAGTATTACCGAAAAATACTAAAATGATGGATGCTTTTAAAGCGGCGAATGATATTTTACGTAACGCCGTTTTAGGTATCACCGATATGATTACCTCTCCGGGGTTAATTAACGTGGACTTTGCCGACGTGAAAACCGTTATGTCGGAAATGGGACGTGCAATGATGGGGACCGGTATTGCCGAAGGCGAAGATCGTGCAGAACATGCGGCGCATGATGCGGTAGCCAGCCCGTTATTGGAAGATGTCGATTTATCCGGCGCGAAAGGTATCTTAGTAAGTATCTCTTCAGGTTTAGATATTGAGTTAAACGAAGTTGATGTGATTATGGATTATATCCACAGTTTTGCCGCTACGGATGCGACGATTGTATTCGGTACTTCGGTTTATCCGGAAATGGAAGGTAAACTTCGCGTAACATTAGTGGCGACAGGTATCGGTCAAGCGGAAGAATTAACGTTACCGAGAGCAACTGTCGTTCCGCAGCAAATGCAACAACCGATGCAGCAAGGCTATCAGCAACAAGCTCAGCAGCCTCAACAACCTGCTTTTGCACAACAAGGTTATGCTCAGCCTGCACAATTTGCTCAACCACAGCAAGCTGCACCGAAACCGCAGCAAGTGGATTCTTCCCAAGTTTGGTCTCCTAATTCGATTCCGGGATTTATGAGAAACGGCCAATAACGCCGTTACCCAAATAGGGAATAAGGATAGAATATGATTAAACAAAGAACATTAAAACAAGCAACTAAAGTAACCGGTATCGGTTTGCACAGCGGGAAAAAAGTAACGCTAACGTTACGCCCTGCGCCGGCTAATACGGGAATTGTCTATGCTCGTACGGATTTAGAGCCAGCGGTATATTTTCCGGCAAGTGCTGAATCCATTCGTGATACGCAGCTTTGTACTTGTATGATTAATGATGACGGCGTACGTATTTCAACCGTTGAACACTTGAATGCGGCAATGGCTTCATTAGGTTTAGATAACTTAATCGTTGAAGTGGATGCGCCGGAAATTCCTATTATGGACGGTAGTGCAAGTCCATTCATCTATTTATTATTAGATGCCGGTATTGAAGAGCAAGATGCACCGAAAAAATTCATCCGTATCAAAGAAATGGTACGTGTGGAAGAAGGCGATAAATGGGCGGAAATGAAGCCTTATAGCAAAGGCTTAAAACTAGATTTCACTATTGACTTTAGCCATCCGATGATTAGCAAAGATGTGCGTAATTTCAAAATGGAATTATCTGCTGAAAACTTTATTCACAAAATCAGCCGTGCAAGAACATTCACTTTTATGAAAGATGTCGAATATCTTCAATCAATCGGCTTAGCATTGGGCGGTAGCCTTGATAATGCGATTGTATTAGATGAATATCGTATTTTGAATGAAGAAGGCTTACGCTATAAAGACGAATTAGTGAAGCACAAAATGTTAGATTCAATCGGTGACTTATTTATGTGTGGCTATAATATCCTCGGTGATTTCAGCGCATATAAATCAGGGCACGGTTTAAATAACAAATTATTACGTGCAATCCTTGCTAACGAAAATGCTTGGGAATTTGTAACCTTTGAAGACAAAGAACAAGCTCCGCAAGGCTATCGTATTGGTGAACAAGTCTTTATCTAATTAATAATAAGATTAATTAATTTGAGAATCCTCGTTGATGAAAATCAGCGAGGATTTTTTTATGGCAAGCGGTCGGATTTAGCAAAAATCTTGTAAAAACCCTTTACTGTTTAAAAAAACAGTTATAGTATATATCTATACAGGATATATTTTTACAGGTGTTTTATGCTCACTCAATTAACGGTTAATAATTTTGCGATTGTGCGTCACTTAACATTAGATCTAAATGAAGGAATGTCCGTGATTACTGGGGAAACTGGTGCTGGCAAATCAATCGCAATTGATGCATTAAGCCTTTGTTTAGGTTATCGCTCCGAAAGTAGTATGATTCGCAATGGTGCGGATAAAGCGGATATTACCGCAACTTTTATTATGCAACCGACCAGCCCTGCTTATTTGTGGTTGCAGCAGCACGAGCTATTGGATGAAGATAATCCTCAGGAATGTATTTTACGTCGTATGATTAATCAAGAAGGACGTTCTAAAGCATTTGTAAATAATCGTCCTTTACCGATTTCTCAGCTACGAGAATTAGGTCAATATCTGATTCATTTAAATGGTCAGCACGCACCGCAACTGTTATTAAAAAGTGAGTATCAATTGGAAGTGTTGGATAACTATGCGGGTATTCATCGCTTGTTAGGTGAAATGAGTAATCAATATCATTGTTGGAAGAAACTACATCAGCAAGTTAAAAACTTTCGCCAACAGTGCCAAGAGAATGAAGCTCGTAAACAGCTATTGCAATACCAAGTGGACGAGCTGGATGAATTTGCCATCAAGCAAGGTGAATTTGAGGAAATGGAAGAAACGCATAGCCGATTATCCAATTCAGAAGCCTTAACCGCATTATCCCAAGAAGTGACTGATTTACTGAGCGAAAATGAATTAAATGTCGATTCAATGTTATATAAGGCGATTCGCCATTTAGAAGATTTAGTAGAAGTTGATTCACGTTATCAATCGGCACTAAATATGCTAAATGAATCACTTATTCAAGTTCAGGAAGCCAATTCCGAAGTAAGCGATTTGGCCGGTAAAATCGAGCAAGATCCGGATTTACTTAATGAGTTGGATACACGTATCAGTAAAACGATTCAATTAGCTCGCAAGCATCATGTATTGCCGGAAAATTTATGGCAACATCATTTATTGCTTCAAGAGGAATTACAAAAGTTGGTGGATTTTGCCGAAAATGAAGAACAGCTAATGGCAGATGAGCAAGCGGCTTACCAGCAATCCATTCAGTTGGCTGAGCAAATTTACCAAAAGCGTCTTGAGGCAGGTAAAAAACTGGCTGAACAAGTGACGGCACAAATCAAACATCTTTCAATGGAAAACGGTGAATTTTTTATTGATGTGCAACACGACTCTAAAAAGTTATCAAGTAACGGAGCGGATTTTGTTGAATTTAATTTGCGCAGTAATTTAGGGCAGCAAGCACAGCCGTTAGCTAAAATCGCTTCCGGTGGTGAGCTATCACGTATTTCATTAGCGGTACAGGTGCTGACAGCCAATAAATTATCAACGCCAACTATTATTTTTGATGAGGTGGATGTAGGGATTAGCGGTCCTACGGCAACCACAGTCGGCAAACTATTACGTCAATTAGGCAAGAAATGTCAGGTGCTTTGTGTGACACACTTACCGCAAGTGGCAAGTTATGGTCATCATCATTTCAATGTACAGAAGTATGTAGAAAATAATCAGACGGAAACTCAAATGTCGTTATTAACCCAAGCGGAGCGGGTACAAGCTTTAGCAAGATTATTAGGCGGCAGTAAGATTACCGATACGGTACTTGCCAATGCACAGGAGATGCTAGATCTAGTTGAATAATATTGCGGAATAAAATAAACGGTCGTTTTTAAGGAGAACAAAGCAACTTTTGCAAAGTTTTCATTAAAAACGACCGCTTGTTTTCTTTGAGCAGCTAGTATGAAGCAGTTATTTTTTAGACAACTAAATAAATTGAGTTAAATCAATCACTTTATCGCAGCTTTTTTCAATTAAATATGGATCGTGACTCACAATCACTAATGCACATTGGCGCTGGCGACATTGATTGATTAATAACTCAATCGTTTCTTTTTGCGTAATCGGATCTAAGCGAGAAGTCACTTCATCGGCAAAAAGTAATACCGGGTCAAGTAATAAGGCACGTAAGATCGCAACACGTTGTAATTCACCACCTGAAACATTTTCCGCATTACGAGCAAGAATTTCCGGAGAAAGTGCCAGTTGCTGTAATAAGGTTGGAATCTGCGAACGATCTAATTTGTGTTTATTGATCACATCATCTAACAGAGTTTGTAAACTGACTGTCGGTGCAAAGGCTTCCGGCGGATCTTGGTACAGTTTCAATACCTGATGTTTTTTGTGTTGCTGACTGTGCCAAATTACTTCGCCCGATTTAGGTTTCAGTAAACCGCATAGCACATCGGCGAGAGTGCTTTTGCCGATACCACTATGTCCGACAATACCTAAAATCTCACCTTGATGTAAATCGAATGAAAGTCCGCTGAAAAGTGTTCGTTTACCTCGTGCAACACTCAGATTTTTTACTGATACAAGCGGTTGATTTTTTGCAAAATTTTGCGAATTTTCGACCGCTTGCCAATGTTTCGGATCGGCGGCAATCAAGGCTTTGGTGTACGGATGTTGAGGGTTTGTCAGCAATGTTTCCGCCGCACCTTTTTCTAATAGTTGTCCTTTTTTCATCACTAAGATTTCACCGCCTAATTGCTCGGCAACTTCAATATCGTGTGTGATTGTAAGTAAACCGCCTTGATTTTGGTAAGCTTGTTTAAGTAACTTAATGACGTTGGCTTTGCTTTTCGGATCAAGCCCTTTGGTTGGCTCATCCGCTAACAAAATTTTACCGCCGGCAGCAGTTGCGATAGCAAAAGAAGCGCGTTGAGCCATACCGCCGGATAATTGATGTGGATAAGCACTTTCCCATGCTTTTAAGCCTAAATGTTCGAGTACATTTTTACCCTCATTTATTGCCGTTTGTTTATCTTTTTTAGCAATAAACAAGAAGCTTTCCCAAAGCTGTTTCCCAATAGACATAATCGGGTCAAGAGAACGGCGAGGCTCTTGCGGCAACATGACCAAAGTTTTCCCCCAAAGCGATTCGAGCTGTGTGTTCTCGGTTTGGCTATTTTCTACAAAAATTTGACCGCTTGCTTCTAATTCTTTCGGTAAAGCACCCATAATCGCTTGAATCAGTAGGCTTTTCCCTGAGCCGGTTTCACCGAGAATCGTGATATTTTTGCCCTGTTCTAAACTTAAACTGATCGGTTCGACTAAAGTTAAACCAGTGGTGGTTTTAACCCCAACATTTTCAATTCGTAGCAGTGCCATTATTTTACTCTCCCGGATAACAGTTGAAGACTAAGTACCATTAAAAAGACCGCAAGTACCGGCTGCATAAAGATCCAAGGGGCTTCATAGTAGTAAGGAAATAATTCGGTCATCATTAAACCTAATTCGGCTGTAGGCGGACGTAGTCCGACATTTACAAATCCAAGTGTTGCTAATGCTAGAATGGCATTACCGAGTGAGAATGCGCTTAAGGTCACAATCAGCGGTAGTAAACGAGGTAAAAGATGGCGTTTAAAACTGTAAAATAAGCCCATTCCCATTAAACGTGAAGATTCGATTTCGGCACTGGAAGCAAGCGTTTGGCTGACCGCTCGAATCACACGGAAAAACTCAATCCACATTACTAAAGCAATACCTAAATAAAGCGTCCAAAATGATCCGGGGGACAATGAAGCAAATAATAGAATGAGTAGTAAGCCGGGCAGAGCCATGATTAAATCGCAAATAAAACTGAATAGTCGGTCAAGCCAGCCGCCGAAAAAGCCGGCTAGAATACCAAATAATAGTCCGGCAACTAAGGCGCAAAAGACGCTGAACAGTGATAATCCGAATGATAAACGGATTGCCGAAGCAAGGCGAGCAAGCATATCTCGGCCGAGATGATCAGTTCCGAACCAAGTAAGTTCATTCGGTTTCGAGAGAATATTACCAAGGTCTTGGAAGCCGATATCCATCGGGTAAAAATAAGGTTGTAAAAAGGCAAAGGCAAGTAATAAGCCAAGGATAACTGCTCCTACTTTTTGGCTAAATGTCATTTTATTCATTATTATTCTCCATGACGTTTATGAGTAATTCGCGGGTCGATCCATGCACTCAGCATATCTGCGCACATATTTAACAGTACGAATAAACCGCCCATTACCAAAGATGTACCTTGGATCATCGGCACATCTCGAGCAATAATGGCGTGTACTAAAGCGTGTCCGCTACCCGGCCAAGCGAATAGACTTTCAACGATGACCACGCCTTCAATCAGATAAACGAGTTGTACCGCATGATAAGCGATTACCGGAATAGCAATATTACGGATACCGTGGCGAGTAAAGGTTTGCCATTTAGACAGACCTTTTAAACGAGCGAATTGGTAATATTCGGATTGCTTCACTTGTAACATCGCCGCACGGGTAACACGAACTGAAACCGCACTTAAACCTAATGCTAGAGTAAAAGCCGGCAAAATAAAGTGCTGCCATTTACCGTAACCGCCGGCAGGTAACCAGCGCAACGTTGCCGAAAAGAGCGTAATCAGTCCGATAGCGATAATAAATGCCGGTACGGAACGAAACAGGGTACTGAATACGAGGGTAAAGCGGTCAAAAAAGCCGTTTTCTTTGCGAGCAGCCAACACACCGAGAATAGGACCAATCATAATTGCCATTACGAGCGCAATGATTGCGAGGCTAAGCGTATGTCCGAACTGATGAGAAATTTCACTCCAAACCGAATCGCCGGTAACTAAGGATTTACCTAAATTGAGTTGTAATAGATCGAGTAGCCAGTTACCGTAGCTTTGCCACCAAGGTTGGTCGAGTTCCAATTCAGTACGTACCAAATCGGCAGCTGCACTATCAACTTGATCATAACCGTAACGGCTTGATGCTATGCGGTAAGCCATGTCTCCCGAGAGTTGTCGTGTCAAAATAAAAGTAAGTGTGCCGACTGACCAAATCACTAAAATGATCTGCAGTAGGCGTCTAAAAATAATGTTAAGCATATTTCTAACCGTAAATTCATATAAAAAACACGGAATTTACCCAAAAATTTGTGCTATTTTCCGTGTTTTTAATGTTAAATTTTTATTATGTTATTTTGTGAGTTTTTCTAAAAAGAATCTTCTTTCGAACGGATCAAGCGTAACGCCTTTTATATCATTATGCGTTGCGACATTTTGCTGATAATACACAATCGGGATAATCGGCAATTCATCATGAATAATTTGGCTAACGGTTTGTTTCAACTGTTTAGCTTTCTGAGGATCACGTTCCGTTTCAATTTTCTCTAGCGTCTGAGCTAATTGTTCATTGTTCCAGTTCATTACGCCCCAGTCACTGCCGCCTTTGGCATAATCCTGCACGATTACACCGAACGGATCGATGGTTTTACCATAGTTCAACGCATAGAGAGCCATTTCTAAGCTACCGTCTTTATGACCGGCAGGAATCTCACTCGAATTGCCGACAGAAACATTTACATCAATGCCAATTTGTCGCCATTGGGCTTGCAGAATGGTAGCAATAATCGGTAATTCAGGACGATCCGAGAAGGTTCTTAATGTAAAACCGAACGGTTTTCCGGCTTTATCGGTTAATTTGCCTTCACTATTGAACTGGTAGCCGGCAGCGGTCAGATTTTGTTTGATTTTTACAATATCGACATTTTCATCTTTACTTGCTACACGCCAATCCGCAAAAGCTTTCGGTAAAATTTGATCGGCTACGCCATCTTTTATTTTTAATACTTGTTCGGCAATCGCTTTACGATCAATGGCTTGTGAAAGTGCTTGGCGGATCACTAAATCATTAAAGAACGGTTTGGCCGCATCCATTTTCATTTGGATAGTACGCGCAATAGAACTGCTGGTTACCGTTAAATTCGGGTCGGTTTTTAAACGTGCGACACTTGCCGTATCTAAATTAAACACTAAAGAAGTCGCATCACTTTGTGCCATTAATACACGGGTTTCGCTACGGCTGCTTGCCAAATAGTTTGCATGAATAACATTTGGTTTAGCTCCCCAATATTGTTCAAAACGAACCGCTTCAATTTTTTGCGGAGCTTCCACTTTAGTCGCTTTAAATGCACCGGTACCGATTAATTTCACTACTTCATTTTTTTCATTAAATGCTTCATTCGCCAAGATAATCGTTGAATAATGGGTTAAAAATGACGGAAACGGGACAAAAGATTTTGTTAATTTAAATTTAACTTGATTTTCGCTTACGGCGCTGATTTCTTGAATAAATGCTTTTTGTAAAATGCTTGGTTGGCTCATCAATAAATTGAGATTTTTTGCTACGGTTTGTGCATTTACTTTTTCACCGTTATGGAAAACGGCATTGCGCAGAGTAAATGTCCACTCGGTTGCATCTTCATTACTGTGCCATTCGGTCGCTAATCCGGGCATTAATTCGCCTTGTTCATTTGCTTCAACTAAAGTTTCCGCTAAATTCATGCGTTGGAAAATAACGCCAGATTGAGTCGGGTGTAAGCTGTTTAATTCCCAAGGGGCAATTACGGTAACTTGAGTTAATTCGTTGTTTTTTAAGTTTTTAACCTCGCTATCTTTGTTACTTTGTTGGAGATTTTGCGCGGTAGATTTATCTTCGCAGCCAACAGCAAATAATGTCGTTGCCAGTAATGGAAGTAACCATTTTTTCATCTGAATTTCCCTTATTTTTAGTCAAGTATTTGATGGTGAGCAATTCTAACATAAAACCATAAAAAAATAATAGCTATTAGCTTATAAAATCAATAAAAAAATAATGGAATAAGTAAAGGTATGAGTGATGATGATAATGAATGGATTAAAAATGAGAAAAAGCGGTCATTTTGTAAGATTTTTCGACAAAATGACCGCTTGTTTAGTTAAAAGATTAATGCTCGCGTGTTTTAAAGAAGCTTACATCCGGATAGCGTTCTTGCGCCAGATTTAAGTTCACCATAGTCGGTGCGATATAAGTCAAGTTATCGCCACCGTCTAATGCAAGGTTTTGTTCGTTTTTGCGTTTAAACTCTTCGAATTTCTTCGCATCCTTACATTCAACCCAACGGGCAGTTGCCACGTTTACCGCTTCGTAAATCGCTTCCACGTTATATTCGGTTTTTAGACGAGAAACTACCACATCAAACTGAAGCACACCGACCGCACCTACAATTAAGTCATTGTTCATTAACGGACGGAACACCTGTACCGCACCTTCTTCCGAAAGTTGAACTAAACCTTTCAGCAATTGTTTTTGTTTAAGCGGATCTTTCAAACGAATACGGCGGAACAGTTCCGGTGCAAAGTTCGGAATACCGGTAAATTTCATCACTTCACCTTGAGTGAAGGTGTCGCCGATTTGGATTGTGCCGTGGTTATGTAAACCGATAATATCGCCGGCATAGGCTTCTTCAGCGTGTGAACGATCGCCTGCCATAAAGGTTAAGGCATCGGAAATCACGACATCTTTGCCGATACGTACGTGTTTGAGCTTCATACCTTTTTCGTATTTGCCTGATACAACGCGCATAAATGCCACTCGGTCACGGTGTTTCGGATCCATATTCGCTTGGATCTTAAATACGAACCCTGAGAATTTTTCTTCACTTGATTCAACCGTGCGCACATCGGTTTGACGTGCTTGCGGTTTTGGCGCCCATTCGGTTAAACCGTCTAAGAAATGATCCACGCCGAAGTTACCTAATGCGGTACCGAAAAAGACCGGTGTGAGTTCGCCGTTGATAAAGGCTTCATGATCAAATTCGTTTGATGCACCTTGTACCAGTTCTAATTCTTCACGTAACTGGTTAGCTAAATCATCACCGACCGCAGCATCAAGTTCCGGGCTGTTTAAACCTTTTACGATACGTACTTCTTGAATAGTTGAGCCTTGACCGGATTGGTAAAGATAGGTTTCGTCCTTCGCAATATGATATACGCCTTTAAATAATTTACCGCAACCAATCGGCCATGTGATTGGAGCACAACGGATTTTTAGGACGCTTTCAACCTCATCTAATAACTCCATTGGATCACGAATATCACGGTCGAGTTTATTCATAAAGGTTAAAATTGGCGTATCACGCAGACGAGTAACTTCCATTAATTTAATCGTACGTTCCTCGACACCTTTCGCACTATCGATAACCATTAAACAGCTATCTACTGCAGTCAATGTACGGTAAGTATCTTCAGAGAAGTCCTCATGTCCGGGGGTATCCAATAAATTAACTAAACAATTATTGTAAGGAAATTGCATGACGGACGTTGTAATAGAGATACCACGTTGTTTTTCCATTTCCATCCAGTCCGATTTGGCATGTGTGCTTGAGCCTTTTCCTTTCACCGAACCGGCGGTTTGGATTGCATTTCCGTAAAGTAAAACTTTTTCGGTTATGGTGGTTTTACCCGCATCGGGGTGAGAAATAATCGCAAAGGTACGACGTTTATTGACTTCTTGTGGATATGACATGCTTTTCTCTAGATTAAAATTAAGACAAAAAAGGGTGGACGTACCACCTTAAAAATATTGATCTATTTTCGCTGATTTATGCTTTGAGGACAACCTAAGCACGCAAATTTATTCAAATTACGTGACAAGCGGTTCGATTTATTTCAAAATTTGTAAAAAGATTAAAAAATGTTCATTAAAAATAAGGGAGTGACCAATGGAGTGGTTTATCTATGCTTTACGCAATACTTTTAATTATCAAGGTAGAGCGAAACGAGCCGAATTTATTTGGTTTATTCTGATTTATGAATTAAGCGATTGGGCGATTGTGCTGATTGCCAAGCTCGCTTTTGCTTTACGTTTAATACATCTTTCCGATGATCTGCATATTTTAAATAGCCTTTTAGATATTTTATTGTTGCTACCGATGTCTAGCGTAACGGTAAGGCGGCTACATGATTTAGGTTATTCCGGTTGGTGGCAATCTTATTTAGTGACGATTAATTTGGTGGCTTTGACATTAACTTATCTCATACCTAAATATCGTTTAGATGAAATATTAAGTGGCGGTTTAGGAATATTTTGGTCACTGCTTTTGATTATTTATCTTATACAAATCTTTTACTTAATGTTGAAGCGAGGGCAATCTTTTACCAATCGTTATGGTCAGCAGCCCGACTAGTTAGAATAACAAGCGGCTTTTATTATCTAAATAAGGAGTTAGTTTAAAATGAATTGGTTTTTATTCGCGCTGAAGAATACCTTTAACTTTAGAGATCGTGCCAGACGCAGGGAATACGGCTGGTTTTATTTAATCAATATTTTGATTGTCATTACATTTAATATTTTAGTCAGTGTATGTGTTGCTATCGGCTTAGAAAATCTCGGTATCGGCTTAAATTCCTTGTCATATTTCTATCAGTTGATTACTGCGGTTACGGCAATCAGTCTTACCACCCGCCGTTTACATGATTTGGGGTGGTCTGGCTGGTGGCAATTATTGCCTTATGCCGTTGCCGCAATGTTCGGGGTGGCGACGATGTTCTCTTTAGAGAAAGAGTTAGGCGGAGCAATTACCGGAACGGAATATGCGTTATACGGTTTAACCGTTTTCGGCAGTATTGCGGTTATTGCTTTTTCATTACTGCTTTTATTTAAAGACGGACAACGTTTTAGCAATAAATACGGCGAAGATCCGAAAGCGGTTAAAAACAACAGAGAAGTGACAAATTCATTAGCTGTATAAATTCAGTAAAATCGGGGCATTTTCCTTGTAGAAAATGCCCTTTTTGCCTACAATAACAACTTTTCATTTTAGGGCTTTTCCCTGTTAATCGAGTAGGACAGATAATTAAATAGGACAGAGAATGTCGCAAATTAAACTTATCGTTGGATTAGCGAATCCGGGGGCGAAATACGAAGATACTCGCCATAACGCCGGTGAATGGCTAATTAATGAAATTGCCCGTCAATTTAACGTCAGCTTAAAAGAAGAAGCCAAATTCTTCGGCAAAGTCGCTAAAATTAATGCCGCCAGCGGAGAAGTCCGCTTGCTTGTGCCAACGACCTTTATGAATTTAAGCGGTAAAGCGGTCGGTGCTTTAGCTAATTTCTATCGGATTAAACCGGAAGAAATTTTAGTCGCTCACGATGAATTGGATTTACCACCCGGCGTGGCAAAAATTAAGCAGGGTGGCGGTCACGGCGGACATAACGGTTTGAAAGATATTATTGCCAGCCTTGGCAACAGTAATAATTTCTACCGTGTACGTATCGGTATCGGGCATCCGGGCAGTAAAGAATTGGTTGCCGGTTATGTATTGGGTAAACCAAGTCCGCAGGATCAAGAAAAAATTAATGCGGCGGTGGATGAAGCCGGTCGCTGTATAGATGTTTTATTTAAAGACGGTGTGACGAAAGCAACTAATCGTCTCAACAGCTTTAAGGCATAATGTTATTTCCACGGAAGAATCGGATAGCATAAACAAGCGGTTATTTTCTTTTAGAAATTTGCAAATTTTTAGCAAAATCAGACCGCTTTATTTCGATATTCTTCCGTGTATTCCGTGAAAATTAAGAGGAAATTATGGGATTTAAATGTGGTATCGTGGGTTTACCGAACGTAGGTAAATCAACGCTTTTCAATGCTTTAACCAAAGCCGGTATTGAAGCGGCTAACTATCCGTTCTGTACTATCGAACCGAATACCGGTGTGGTACCGATGCCGGACCCACGCTTAGACGCATTAGCGGAAATCGTTAAACCTGAGCGTGTATTGCCAACTACGATGGAATTTGTGGACATTGCCGGTTTAGTTGCCGGTGCAAGTAAAGGTGAAGGCTTAGGTAATAAATTCTTAGCGAATATTCGTGAAACCGATGCGATCGGTCACGTGGTACGTTGTTTTGAAAATGACGACATCGTACACGTTGCCGGTAAAATTGATCCGGCGGATGATATTGAAATCATCAATACCGAACTTGCGTTAGCGGATTTAGACAGTTGCGAACGTGCGATTCAACGTTTACAAAAACGTGCGAAAGGCGGCGACAAAGACGCAAAATTCGAATTATCAATTATGGAAAAAATCTTACCGGTACTTGAAAATGCCGGAATGATTCGTTCTGTTGATTTAGATAAAGATGAATTACACGCAATCAAAGGTTATAACTTCTTAACCTTAAAACCGACCATGTATATTGCGAACGTAAATGAAGACGGTTTTGAAAATAACCCGTATTTAGATCGCGTACGTGAAATTGCTGAAAAAGAAGGTGCGGTAGTGGTGCCGGTATGTGCAGCGATTGAGTCGGAAATTGCCGAATTAGACGACGAAGAAAAAGTCGAGTTTTTACAAGATTTAGGCATTGAAGAACCGGGCTTAAACCGTGTAATTCGTGCCGGTTACCGTTTATTAAACCTACAAACTTACTTTACTGCGGGTGTAAAAGAAGTGCGTGCTTGGACGGTTTCCGTCGGTGCGACCGCACCGAAAGCGGCGGCGGTTATTCATACCGATTTTGAAAAAGGCTTTATTCGTGCGGAAGTTATCGCTTATGATGATTTTATTCAGTTTAAAGGCGAAAACGGTGCGAAAGATGCCGGTAAATGGCGTTTGGAAGGAAAAGATTATATCGTGCAAGACGGCGATGTAATGCACTTCCGCTTTAACGTATAATGTGCAAAAAATAGCTGAAATTTGACCGCTTGTTAGAGAGTACAAGCGGTTATTTTTTAGGAGAAATTTACTATGGAACTCAAACTTCCCCCGCCGCTTTTATTTATTCTGTCTCTTATATTGATATATCTTTTACCTCAAGCTGAGGTTGATTTTATTCCCAAAATATTCAGTTATTTATTTTTATTGCTGAGTGCCATTGTCGGCTTGATGAGTGTTTATGCGTTTTTTAAAGTGAAAACCGCATTTACACCGTTAGATCCTGAGCAAACAAATACGCTTGTTATTCAAGGGATTTATCGAATCAGTCGTAACCCGATGTATTTATCGCTGGTTTTGGCATTGATTGCGTGGGGAATTTGGTTGAACAGCTATTTTGCTATTTTAGTGATTGTCGGATTTATGTGGTATATCGATCGTTTTCAAATTATTCCGGAAGAGCGCATATTAGCAAAAAAATTCGGGCAAGCTTTTATCGATTATCAAGCGAAAGTTCGTAAATGGCTATAACCGGATACAAAAAAACCTCGATTGCTCGAGGTTTTTGTTTATTTCAACCGTTATTTGAATTCATAACGACGAATTGTCGTTAAATCGGAATCTTTTTGTTCGGTTTTTTCTGATAGATTCACGCGAGCTCCAACGGTAGCGTGCGGATCATTATTACGGGTAAGCGTAACAACTTCGCCACTATCTTTTTGAACGGTTAATTCAACACTGTCTTGAGATAAATTTTTACTGCTTAACACTGTTGCATTACCTTTATTTGCATAGAAATCTTGAGTACAAGCTGCAAGTGTAACAGTCGCTAATAGAGCAAAAGAAATTTTTTTCATTATGTAATTATCCTTAGGAGATAAATTAATTTAAAGAACAGATACGTTTAGATCCGAGTTTGAACCTACGATTCTAACACGTTTGCCGGGCACGAAACCATCTTCTTTTTTCTGTACAACCACGATTTCTTTGCCGTCGTCTTTACGAATCACCATTTCTAATGAAGAAACTTGAGTCGCTTTTTCTTCAACTGTGCTACCGATAATTGCACCGGCAACCGCGCCGACAGCTGTCGCTACCGCACGACCGCTACCGCCACCGATAGTTGAACCGGCAACGCCGCCAAGAGCACCGCCGCCAAGCGTTCCTAATACACCTTGGTTATCCGCCTGAATTTTTACATCACGAACAGAAACGATGGTACCGTAGCTGATTGAACGCGCTTCTTTCGCTTGGCTTGAGCTGTAAACACTACCGCTATAAATATCGGTATTGGCACAACCTACAAGAGTTAAACTTGCAAACAAAGCCGCTGCTAAACTAAATTTTTTCATATTTTTCTTCTCCAATGAAAAATTGCTCAGAAATTACTCTCTGAATGAATAATTTCAGTTATACCATAAGGGTGGAGCTTTAGACAACAAAGATTACAATAAGTTTTGTTTTTTAATGAAATTGCAATACTTGGATTCGGTAAACGCTCGCCCTCTACTTGCGGCTGACTGATTTTAAGCTCGAGATTGGCATTAATCGTTAAATGAAACTGTTTTAAGGTGCGCTGAACCCATTGCTCAACCGTCTCGTTTGGCTTCATCGGATAAACGATTTCAATATGTTCCCAACCTTGTTGCGGATAAACTTTATCTTTAGGAAACGGTAATTCGATAATTGAAACCGCTTGCCCTAAAAAAGATAACGGCTGACTGAGTTTGATAAGGGCTATCGGTCGTCCGTTGACTTCGCTTTCTTTTAATAATTCGCCGTGTTCGAGCAAGAACGAACTCCATTGTTCAGCGGTATATTGTTCATTCATTCTGACTGCCAAATGGTCAATCTCAAACTGATTTAAATCCAACATTGCTAAGTGTGCAATTTGCTGAATTTTTTGTTGAAATTCAGAAAAATCGCCAAAATAAGCGGTCATTTTCTCGTAAAATTTTGCATTTTCTTGTATCATAGAGCGTTTTCCCTTTCGAGTGCGAATTGAGGCACTATTCGGATTTTTTAAATGTAATATCGTGCAAAAAATTGCACGTAGAAAAAGGTTATATATTCGTGAATATTCAACAGATTTTATCAGACAAAATTAAACAAGCAATGATTGCGGCAGGGGCGGAAAGCAATGTTGAACCGCTTGTTCGTCAGTCAGGCAAACCGGAGTTTGGTGATTATCAAGCAAACGGTGCAATGGGCGCAGCAAAAAAATTAGGTATGAATCCACGTGAGTTTGCACAGAAAATTTTAGATAACGCAGATTTAAACGGTATTGCCGATAAATTGGAAATTGCCGGCCCGGGCTTTATCAATATTTTCTTAAACCAAGCGTGGTTGGCAAATCAAGCAAGTGAAGCATTACAAGCGGTCAATTTTGGCATTAAAACTGCAAATCCGCAAACTATCGTGATCGACTACTCTTCGCCGAACGTAGCGAAAGAAATGCACGTAGGTCACCTACGTTCAACCATTATCGGTGATGCGGTAGTGCGTACCTTGGAATTTTTAGGAAATAACGTGATTCGTGCTAACCACGTAGGCGACTGGGGGACGCAATTCGGTATGTTAATCGCCTACTTAGAAAAAATGGAAAACGAACACGCCAGCCAAATGGAATTAAGTGATTTGGAAGCCTTCTATCGCGCGGCAAAAGAGCATTATGACAGTGATGAAGTGTTTGCCGAAAAAGCACGTAACTATGTGGTGAAACTACAAAGCGGTGATGAATATTGCCGTACGATGTGGAAAAAATTAGTCGATATTACTATGCACCACAACCAAGAAAACTACGACCGTTTAAATGTTACCCTTTCAGAAAAAGATGTGATGGGTGAAAGCCTTTACAACCCGATGTTACCGGAAATTGTAGCGGATTTAAAAGCCAAAGGCTTAGCGGTAGAAGATGACGGGGCGTTAGTGGTGTTCTTAGACGAATTTAAGAATAAAGACGGCGACCCGATGGGCGTTATCGTACAGAAAAAAGACGGTGGTTTCTTATATACCACGACGGATATTGCCGCAGCGAAATACCGCTACGAAACCTTAAATGCGGATCGTGTGTTAGTGTTCTCGGATTCTCGCCAAGCACAACATATGCAGCAGGCGTGGTTAATTACTCGTAAAGCAGGCTATGTGCCGGAAAGTTTCAGCCTTGAACATCCGTTCTTCGGAATGATGTTAGGTAAAGACGGCAAGCCGTTTAAAACCCGTTCGGGCGGTACGGTTAAATTAAAAGATTTATTAGATGAAGCGGTGGAACGTGCGGATAAATTAATTTCAGAGCGTTCAACGGATTTAACCGCAGAAGAAAAAACGGCGGTCGTGGAAGCGGTGGCAATCGGTTCGGTCAAATATTCGGATCTCTCGAAAAACCGTACCACAGACTACGTCTTTGATTGGGATAATATGCTGACCTTTGAAGGCAACACCGCGCCGTATATGCAATACGCTTATACTCGTATCCGCTCAATTTTCAACCGTGCCGGCATTGATGCAAACGGTTTAAACGGTGAAATTAACTTAACTGAAGAGAAAGAACGAGCGTTAGCGATTAAACTTTTACAGTTTGAAGAAGCGTTAAACGGCGTGGCAAAAGACGGTATGCCACATATTCTTTGCCAATACTTATACGAATTAGCCGGTGCATTCTCAAGTTTCTACGAAGCTTGCCCAATGCTCAATGCAGAAGAAAATGTGAAAAATAGCCGTTTAAACTTAGCCGGTTTAACTGCAAAAACATTAAAACAAGGTTTAGAGCTCTTAGGTATTAAGACGATTGAAAAAATGTAATGAAACGACCCCCTCTTTGCTAAAGAGGGGAGTAAAAAAGGAATAACAATGAAATTTATTGATGAAGCCCTGATTCGTGTCGAAGCAGGCGATGGCGGTAACGGTTGTGTGAGTTTCCGCCGTGAAAAATATATCCCGAAAGGTGGGCCGGACGGCGGTGACGGCGGTGACGGCGGTGATGTTTATTTAATCGCTGATGAAAACTTAAATACGCTTATCGACTACCGTTTTGAAAAACGTTACGCCGCAGGTCGTGGCGAGAACGGTCGTAGTGCCGGCTGTACCGGACACCGTGGTAACGATATTACCTTACGTGTGCCGGTTGGTACGCGAGCGATCGACAATGACACTCAAGAAGTGATCGGCGATTTAACTAAACACGGTATGAAAATGTTGGTGGCAAAAGGTGGTTATCACGGCTTAGGTAATACCCGTTTTAAATCGTCGGTAAACCGTGCGCCTCGTCAAAAGACGAACGGTACACCGGGCGAAAAACGTGATTTATTACTTGAGTTAATGCTACTTGCCGATGTTGGTATGTTAGGTTTACCGAATGCCGGTAAATCAACCTTTATTCGTGCGGTATCAGCAGCAAAACCAAAAGTGGCGGATTATCCGTTTACTACGCTGGTGCCAAGTTTAGGCGTGGCTCGTGTCGGTGCGGATCGTAGCTTTGTGGTGGCGGATATTCCTGGCTTAATCGAAGGTGCGGCGGACGGTGCCGGTTTAGGTATTCGTTTCTTAAAACATCTTGAACGTTGCCGTGTGTTAATTCACTTAGTCGATATTATGCCGATTGACGAAAGCGATCCGGCACAAAATATTTCGGTGATTGAAAGCGAGCTTTACCAATATAGCGAAAAATTATCGGAAAAACCGACTTGGTTAGTCTTCAATAAGATTGATATGATTGGTGAAGAGGAAGCACAAGCTCGTGCGCAAGAAATCGCTGAACAAATCGGCTGGGAGGGCGATTATTACTTAATATCTGCCGCAACCGGTCAAAATGTACAAAATCTTACCCGTGACATTATGGACTTTATCGAAGCAAACCCACGTGAAGTGGCGGAAGAAAATAAAGAAGCGGATGAAGTGAAATTCAAATGGGATGATTACCATCAACAAGCAATGCAAAACCCTATCGAAGAAGATTGGGATGATTTTGATGATGATTGGTCGGAAGAAGATGAAGAAGGTGTGGAATTTGTTTACACCCGTAGTTAATCCTAGCTAATGACAAGCGGTTGAATTTGCGAAAAAATTTGCAAATTCGACCGCTCTTTATTTGAGGAATCAAAATGCTGAATGCCAAAAGTTGTGAATTATTCGAAATCCCGTTTTTTCAATTTGCGCAAATGAAAAAATATTGTCCGGAAGATATTCCGTTGATAAAAGCAAATTACAAAGCGGAGTGGCAAAAATGGAAAGCGTTGCATTTAGAAGTGGCACGTCAGCTCGGTATGCCGTTTGCCGAACCGCATATTGAAAAATGGTGTAACGGTTGGCAGGTGAGGTCGCACTTTTTTGCGTATTACAAATATGAATTTAACCGCAATTCTGCGGCAATCTTATCGGTGATTTTAAATCGCCGCCGTTTACAGGTGTGTTTGGATTGGCATTGTTACCGAGCGGATCGTTCTCAGATTTCGTTAGCACAATATAACCAATGGTTAGAAAAATTAGACCGCTTGCAATACCAAGATTTTGAGGTGTGGCACGGTGCGGAAAGCGAGTATGCCGATTTTAAAACGCTTAAAGAAACAGATTCGTTATCGCTTGAAAATGATGAAGATTTTTGGTGTATCGGGCGTAATATTGAAAAAGCCGATCTCGATCAGATTGATATGGCGGAATTTATTTACCAAACCATTCGCCAATTATTACCGCTATATGAAGCGTGTCATCAATAGAGAAAATATGGAAGAGACAAGCGGTTAAATTTGTAGCAAACTTGGCAAATGCCGAGTGACTGAAACTTTATCATCTTCCATATTTGAAGAAATTAGCGCTTATTGTGCGGCTAGTTTTTGGCGTACAATTTCAAATAAACATACGCCGGTCGCAACCGAAACGTTCAATGAAGAAACCGACCCCGCCATTGGGATACTGATTAACTGGTCGCAATGCTCACGGGTTAAACGGCGCATACCGTCACCTTCCGCTCCCATCACTAAAGCGATAGCACCGGTTAATTTCGCCTGATAAATACCGGAGGTCGCTTCTCCTGCCGTGCCGACAATCCAGATATTATGTTGTTCTTGTAGCTCTCGCATGGTGCGAGCAAGGTTGGTAACACGAATTAACGGCACGGTTTCAGCCGCACCGCAAGCCACTTTACGAGCGGTTGAGGTGAGCTGTGCCGATTTATCTTTCGGTACGATAACCGCATCCACACCTGCCGCATCTGCAGTACGTAAACAAGCACCAAGGTTATGCGGATCCGTTACACCGTCTAAAATTAATAAAAACGGATTTTGCTTTTGGCTCAAAATTACATCAAGATCGTGCTCGTTTAGTTCTTTTTGCGGCACGACTTTCGCAATAATCCCTTGGTGAACTTCGCCTTGCGCTTTGTTATCCAATGTTTGGCGATTGACTTGCTGAATAGAAATACCTAAGCGTTGTAGCTCATTCAATAATGGGTTTAGACGTTTATCTTCACGTCCTTTTAGCACTAAAACTTCAATTAAGCGTTCCGGCGCGTTATCTAAGAAAGCTTTTACGGCGTGAATACCATAAATTTGTTCGCTCATTTTTATTCCTTTGTAAATAAACAACGGATAACAAAGTTTTATACAAATCTATGTTATCCGTGATGAATTAAATAATTTATAACAACATTTTGACGACTTTATCCAGTTTCACACGACCAAAACGTTTTAACAGTTTTCGAACGGCTTCTGGATAATCGTTAATTTGCTCTAAGTCACTATAGTGTTTTAAAACCGTCGTATGAGTCCGAATTTGTGCTAATTCGGCTTGTGCTTTTGCGCTTAATTCAGCTTTCGGGTCATGAATTAAGACCGCATTTTCCGCATCTAAAGCCCATGCTCGAGGATTTAGATTGTTGCCGGTTAGTAGAATGTAGCGGCTATCAATCCATACCCCTTTCAGATGGTAACTATTATCACCGTGTTTCCATAGGCGTACGGTTAATTGTCCGTTTTGGATATAACGATCAAAACGTTTGGTAAAAGCGCGCAAATTTTTCTCATACAAATAAGGCAATGCCGATGCCATCGTAAATTTTTCTTCCGGCGGCGTATAGAAATCGTTAGCGGTTTTGTCACCGACAATAATTTCCGCTTTTTTGCCGTGATCCAATAACCAATTTAAACGCTTATAAAGCGAAAGCGGGAAATTAAAATACGGTGTACAGATCGTTAATTTATCTTCCACCTGATAAAACAAGGCTTCAATCGTTTTATTTAAAGCATTTTTACGCCCTAATCCGACTAGCGGCGATAAGCTAAGCTGATCACTTTGCGGTTGCCCATTAAAAGTGTAACTTTGTGATGATAAATACTTACGGAATGCTTTGATAAGCGGTCGAATTTGATGTGTTTTCGGACGACTCGAATTATCTAACCGATTTACCGCATCATGTTGCAAAATATGCAAATTGGTAAAATCAATCATAGCATCGGTTAAGGCTTTATTTTTAATCACATGATAACGGTCGTAGCGATAACGCTCAAATTGCTGCAGATAGACGTTATTAATACTTGCACCGCTATAGAGTAATGTATCATCGAAGATAAAACCTTTTAAATGCAATACGCCGAATAACTCTTTGCGATTAACCGGCACACCCCAGAACTGAATTTCTTGATCAGCCGGTAAATTATATTGTTGCTTGATTTTCGCATACCAATCGGCATTTGAACTTGTCGTTTCTTCACCGATACGACCTCGTTGCGCTCTATGCCAATCGACTAAAACTTTAATGTCTAAAGACGGATTGGCTTGTTTTGCATCATAAAGCGCATTCAAAACTTCTTGCCCCGCTTCGTCTTGTTCGAAGTATAACGCAGTCAAATAAATACGCTCTTTAGCCGCTTTAATCAGAGTTAAGATTCGTTCCTTAAATGCGTGGCTCCCGTTTAAAAACTCTACATTTTCGGCTTGTTGCGCTAAATAACGTAAGCTTTCGAGATGTTTTCGGGCATGATTCGGTTTGTTTAAAATAAGCATGTTACTGCTCCTAATTAATCTTCTCTTTTGGTGTAAAAGAGGAGTTTCATTTTGCGGTTTATAAGCGGTGGATTTTCGTTGATTTTTAGTAATTTTTAACCGCTTGAATTATATAGAAATGATGGCTTTGTTCACACATAAACTCAAATGAAACGGTGGGCGAAAAAGCCCACCATATAATTATACTTTATATATTTTGCTATAAAGTATGTGTCGAGTACTTAAGCGAAATGGCGTTTTTCACCTTCACCCGCTACGTTTTCCACACAACGACCGCATACCGAACTGTGTTCCGCATGAACACCGATATCGGTTGCAAAGTGCCAGCAACGAGGACATTTTTCACCTTCAGCTCGTTCGACTTTCACTGCTAAACCGGCGACTTCACCTTCAGCCACATCCGCTTCGCTTAACGGTTTAATAACCGCTTGTGAAGTAATCAGTACGAAACGAAGTTCATTACCAAGTTGTTCCAACATTGCACGAATTTCGTCATTTGCGTAAATCGTCACTTTCGCTTCTAAGCCTGAGCCGATAACTTTATCTTTACGCGCTTGTTCTAATATACGGTTTGATTCGGCACGTACTTTTAAGATTTGTTGCCAGTAAGCGTCATCTAATTTATCCGCTTCGGTTAAACCGAATAAGCCTTGATAGAACTCTTCGGTAAACACAAATTCCGAACGACCTTCAACTTGTGGTAAGTAACCCCAAATTTCATCGGCTGTGAATGATAGAATCGGAGCCATCCAACGAACTAATGCTTCTGCGATATGCCATAACGCTGTTTGGCAGCTACGGCGTGCAAGGCTGTCCGCTTTAGTCGTATATTGACGGTCTTTGATAATATCTAAATAGAATGAACCCATTTCGATAGAACAGAAACGCATTAAACGTTGTACTACAGTATGGAATTGATAGTTGTCATACGCTTCTTTAATATCGTTTTGTGCTTCTAATGCACAGCTTACCGCCCAACGATCTAATGCGATCATTTCTTCCGGTTTGACTAAATCACGTTTCGGATCAAAACCGTTTAAGTTTGCAAGTAAGAAACGTGCAGTATTACGGATACGACGATAAGATTCGCCCGCACTATTTAAGATATTGTGCGAAACGGCGATTTCACCGGTATAGTCGGTTGAAGCCACCCATAAACGTAAAATATCCGCACCGTTTTTATTCCAAACTTCTGAAGGCATAATCACATTGCCGATTGATTTCGACATTTTGCGACCTTTTTCATCCACCACGAAGCCGTGAGTTAATACCTGTTTATAAGGCGCTTTACCGTTGGTTGCGGTTGATAACATCAACGACGACATAAACCAGCCGCGGTGTTGGTCTGAACCTTCAAGGTACATATCGGTACTGTTGCCGTTAAATTCCGGACGAGCTTCTACCACTGACGCGTAAGTTGATCCAGAATCGAACCATACGTCTAGGGTATCCGGTACTTTATGATAAGTTTTCGCATCTTCACCCAGTAATTCTGCCGGTTCTAAATCCCACCAAGCTTGAATACCGGATTTTTCTACACGTTTAGCAACTTCTTCCAATAATTCTAATGTACGAGGATGTAATTGTTCCGTTTCGTTATGTACGAACATAGTCATCGGCACGCCCCAAGTACGCTGACGAGAGATACACCAGTCAGGACGGTTTGCCACCATCGTATCGATACGTGCTTCACCCCAGCTCGGGATCCAACGTACCGATTTAATTTCGCCTAACGCTTGTTTACGTAAGCCTTGCGTTTCCATACCGATAAACCATTGCGGAGTCGCACGGAAAATAATCGGGGTTTTATGACGCCAGCAATGCGGATAGCTATGTTTGATACGTTCTAATTTTAATAACGCACCAACCTCTTTTAGTTTTTCTAAAACTTTTTCGTTTGACTCGAATACACCTAAACCGGCAAAGAACGGGGTGGTTGAGATAAATTTACCGTCATTCGCCACTAAGCTTGCCATTTCAATATTGTATTTTTTCGATACAACAAAGTCGTCTTGACCGTGATCCGGTGCAGTGTGTACCAAACCGGTACCGCCGTCAGTGGTTACGTGATCGCCTAAAATTAACGGCACGCTATAATCGTAGAACGGGTGTTGGAATTGCATTAATTCTAATGCGTCACCTTTTACTTCGCCGAGTACTTCAACGGCTTCTACGCCGACCGCTTTTTGTACGCTTTCCACTAAATCTTTGACTAAGATAACGCGTTCGTTACCGAATTGAACTAATTGGTAGTCGAATTCAGGGTTAATTGAAATCGCTTTATTTGAAGGTAATGTCCAAGGTGTTGTCGTCCAAATTACCGCAGAAATTTGACCGTTTCCTTTACCTACCGCATTAAATTTTGCTTCAACTGCAGCACTATCAACCGCTTTAAAACGCACGTAAATAGACGGAGACACTTTATCTTCGTATTCTACTTCCGCTTCCGCTAATGATGAGCCGCAATCTAAACACCAGTGAACCGGTTTAGAACCTTTGTATAAATGACCGTTCGCAATCACTTTACCTAAAGTACGGATGATTTGTGCTTCCGTATCGAAATTCATTGTGAGGTACGGATTTTCCCAATCTCCCAAAATCCCCATACGGATAAAGTCGGCTTTTTGTCCTTCGACTTGCTCTTTAGCATAATCACGGCAAGCCTGACGGAATTCCGCCGCTGAGATTTTCTCGTTCGGTTTGCCTACGATACCTTCTACTTTTAATTCGATTGGTAAGCCGTGGCAGTCCCAACCCGGAACGTAAGGCGTATCGAAACCTAAAGCGGTTTTCGATTTCATAATAATATCTTTTAAAATTTTATTAACTGCGTGACCAATATGAATATTACCGTTTGCATACGGAGGGCCGTCGTGCAGAATGAAAGATTTTTTCCCTTTCGAACTTTCACGTACTTTTTGGTATAAGTTTTTGTCATACCAATTTTTTAACATATCGGGTTCGCGTTTAGCGAGATCCCCACGCATAGGAAAGCCTGTTTCAGGCAAATTTAAAGTGTTTTTGTAATCAATCATTTTTGTTTTCCAATTAATAAAATTTTAGTTTGAATTCGTTTAATTATTAGGTTACTTGCTATTTTGCAACATTGCTAAAAAATTCGACCGCTTGTTCTCTATCTTTTTCGATTTGTATTTTCAATGCTTCGAAGCTCGGGAATTTTACTTCGTTACGAATCTTACGGATAAAAAAGACTTCTATCGCTTCACCGTAAATCGAACGATTAAAATCGAAAAGATGTACTTCAAGTAGCGGCTTTGTACCGTTAATTGTCGGTCGGTTACCGACATTAGCGATCCCGTTATATTTTCCCATTTTCGTTTGAATTTGTACGGCGAATACGCCTTGTAGCGGGGTAACTAATCGGTTTAGCATAATATTTGCGGTCGGAAAACCGATTGTTCTGCCCAACTTATTACCATGTGCCACTCTGCCGCAAATGGAATAGGGTTTACCTAATAATTTTTCGGCTAAAACAAGGTTATCTTGTTGCAACGCCTCCCGAATGAGGGAACTGCTGACTCTTTGCTCCGCATGACTTAATGTTTGGCTGTCTTCAACGGCAAAACGATATTTTAATCCCGCATTACGTAACAAAGAAAAATCACCGGTTCGATTTACCCCGAAACGGAAATCGTCACCTACGCTTAAGTAGCGTACACGCAACTGCTTGACTAATAATTCGCTGATAAAGTCGTCTGCCGACAAATTGGCGAAGCGTTCGTTAAATCTTACGCAAAGTACAAAATCAATTCCCGCTTGCTCAAGATATTTTAATTTATCCCGTAATCGCATTAGACGAGCAGGCGGTGTACAAGTGGTTGATTTTGCACGTTTATTTGCAAAAAACTCTCTTGGCTGCGGCTCAAATAACATAACGACCGAAGGTAAATCTCGCTCAAGAGATTGATCGCATAATCGTGCGAGAATATTCTGATGCCCTAAATGAACGCCGTCAAAATTACCGATACTGACAACGCTACCTTTTGCGAGGTCTTTATGATTTGTTAAATTGTATAAGCCACGAATGAGTTGCATTTTGTCCGATTTTTTTAAGAAAATTCTATTAATTATACGGTTATCAACAAAAAATGAAAAGTCAATGAAACGCAAAACTCGTTATTTTGCATCTAGAATTAAACCTAAAATATTTTTGTTATAGCGTTTTACTGAGAGATTACACTTTTGAATCTGTATTTCTCATTTATCACAAAGAATTATCTTTGTCTTATATAAAGTATAGAATATAAAAATATGCTGAAAAATAGCGCATCCATATGATATTTTTTAGATAAATCAATACTCAAATGCTACATTTTGTTTTATCATACCAAAAGTTATTTTGAGGAAAAAACTATGACAAATTTTGCTTACCTTCAACAAAAGCGCAAACAATTAAAAATGAAAGTAAATGATGTTTGTGAGCAAGCAGGTGTGACTCGCGCATATTTTAATCAATTAGTGAGTGGAAAAATTAAGAATCCGAGTGCGAATAAATTAAAATCATTACATCAAGTGTTAAATATCGTTGAAGATATGAATCAGCGTGTCGGGATTATTTTCGGTAAATTTTACCCGGTACATACCGGTCATATTAATATGATTTATGAAGCGTTTAGTAAAGTGGATATTCTGCATGTTGTTGTGTGTACGGATGCGGAACGCGATTTACAGCTTTTTAAAGACAGCAAAATGAAACGTATGCCGACCAATGAAGACAGACTTCGTTGGATGCAGCAAATCTTCAAATATCAACAAAAGCAAATTTTTATTCATCATCTCAAAGAAGACGGTATCCCAAGCTATCCGAACGGCTGGCAAGGTTGGGCGGATCGCGTAAAAGAATTATTCAATGATAAGAATATTCGTCCGTCGGTCGTATTCAGCAGTGAAGTACAAGATAAAGAACCCTATGAAAGATATTTGGGCTTGGAAGTATATCTTGTTGATCCTAAACGAGAGTCTTTCGATGTATCTGCGACAAAAATCCGTAATAATCCGTTCCAATATTGGCGTTTTATCCCTAAAGAAGTTCGTCCTTTCTTCGTAAAAACGATCGCTATTCTCGGTGGTGAAAGTAGCGGTAAATCGGTGTTAGTCAGCAAACTTGCTAATGTATTTAATACCACTTCCGCTTGGGAGTACGGACGGGAATTCGTGTTTGATCGCTTGGGCGGTAATGAGCAAGCTATGCAATATTCCGACTACCCTTTGATGGCGTTAGGTCACCAGCGTTATATCGATTATGCGATGAAACATGCGCATAAAGTTGCTTTTATCGATACCGATTACATTACGACACAGGCATTTTGTATTCAGTATGAAGGCAAATCGCATCCTTTCTTAGATTCGATGATCAAAGAATATCCGTTTGACGTCACTATTTTACTTTCAAATAATACGAAATGGGTGGATGACGGAATGCGAAGCCTTGGATCGGTTAAGCAGCGTCAGCGTTTTCAACAATTACTGAAAAAACTGCTTGAAAAATATAATGTGCCTTATATTGAAATTGAATCGCCAAGCTATTTGGATCGTTATAACCAAACCAAAGAAGTGGTGGAAGCGATTTTGAAAGAAGAAGAAATTCCATTGCAATTTAAGCAGTATAACCATACGACGGAAGATAAAGAATGATACTTTTTGCGGGCGATCCTCATGGTAGTTATCAGCATCTTTATCCTGTACTACAGGAATATAAAGGTGAGGAAATCGCATTGGTCATTTTAGGCGATCTGCAACTCACAACGCCGCATGAGCTGGATAAACTTGCTCAATATTGCGATATTTGGTTTATTCACGGAAATCACGACAGTAAAACCGTTGCCGCATTTGACTCGATTTGGAACAGCGAATGGAAAACGCGCAGTTTACACGGCAGAGTTGTGGATATTCAAGGGGTGAAGATCGCCGGATTAGGCGGTGTGTTTCGAGGGCATATTTGGATGCCGCCGAATCGTCCTATGTTTTTTGACCCGATCCATTATTGCCAATATTGTCCGCAAGAACGTATCTGGCGCGGCGGTTTGCCTTTACGTCACAGAACGTCGATTTTTCCATCGGATGTTGAAATTTTAGAAGAATTACAGGCGGATATTTTAATTACTCATGAAGCCCCTCGCCCGCATCCGCAGGGGTTTGCCGTGATTAATCAATTGGCGAAAAAAATGGGCGTTACTAAAATTTTTCATGGACATCATCATGATAATTTTGACTACCGTCCGATAAATCGGAATAAACATTGCGATATTTTTAATATCGGTTTTCGTAGCTTAGCGGATATTGACGGTAACTATTTAATTGTTGGTGTGGATGATCGGGATAATCGCTAACAAATTTTTAATATAAGTATAGCAAGAGTGTAAAGATATTTGACTTAATATAACAAAAGTTGAATTAACTCTTTCTAGTAGGTCGGAAGATAGGTAAAATTGCCACAATTCTACAACAATAATTCAACAGATTGTAATAACGGATTTTTAAAATTAATAGAAGGCTTATACAATGCAGAACCCACAAATCTTAATCGTTGAAGATGAACTTGTTACGCGTAATACACTCAAAAGTATATTCGAGGCGGAAGGTTATGAAGTTTTTGAAGCAACGGACGGCACGGAAATGAATGCCATTCTTGCACAGCAAGAGATTAATCTTGTGATTATGGATATTAATCTTCCGGGAAAAAACGGTTTAATGTTGGCACGCGAGTTAAGAGAGAATACTAAAATTGCTCTGATGTTCTTAACCGGACGTGATAATGAAGTGGATAAAATTCTCGGCTTGGAAATCGGTGCGGACGATTATATCACTAAACCGTTTAACCCTCGTGAATTAACCATTCGTGCGCGTAATCTGTTACATCGTACTATGAATGAGAAAGAAAAAACGGTAAAAGATGTCGTACAAACGGATAGTTATCGTTTCAACGGCTGGGAGCTTGATGTTAATAGCCGCAGTCTAATCACACCGGAAGGTGTAGTAAATAAATTACCTCGTAGCGAATTTAGAGCATTACTCCATTTTTGTGAAAATCCGGGTAAAATTCAAACACGAGAAGATTTATTACTAAAAATGACCGGTCGTGAGCTAAAACCGCATGACCGTACTGTGGATGTGACGATTCGTCGTATTCGTAAACACTTTGAAGATCACCCTAATACACCGGAAATCATTGTAACCATTCATGGTGAAGGTTACCGTTTTTGTGGTGAATTAGAGTAGTCATTAAACGCCTATAAGCGTTTAGCATCTTCTTTCTAAAAAGGACATTTTATGAAAAATTTAACAGTTTTAGCATTAGCAGGTTTATTCTCTGCGTCAGCATTTGCCGCACCGGTCGGAAATACTTTTACCGGCGTAGGTGTAGGCGTTGATCTCACTACCGTAAAATATAAAGTGGACGGCGTGAAAGGTAAACAATCAACCGGCCCTGCGTTAGTCGTAGATTACGGTATGGATTACGGTGACAATTTTGTCGGTGTTGTACAAGGTAAAGTAAAAGTAGGCAGTACAAAAGTATTTAGCGATGTAAAACAAAAAACTAAATATACTGTCGCTTATCAACAAGGTTATCGTGTAGCTTCTGATTTACTTCCGTATGTCAAAGTTGATGTGGCGCAAAGTAAAGTCGGCAATACCAATTTCCGTGGTTACGGTTACGGTGCCGGTGCTAAATATGCCGTATCAAGTAATGTAGAAGTGGGTGCGGAATATACGCGTAGCAATTTAAGAAAAAGCGGTGCTAAATTAAAAGGTAATGAATTTACTGCGAACCTAGGTTACCGTTTCTAATTATTTTTCCCTTATGACAAGCGGTCGTTTCTTGCAAAAAATTTGCGAAAAACGACCGCTTATTTTTTTATTAATGCTTTATTTTACTGAGCCATTTTTTCAGCTACGGTTAGAAAGCCGTCTGCAGTCGCATAGATTTCTTCAAAGCCTTGCGCCTGTAAAATCCGGTCGGACACTTCACGAAATGCGCCTTCTCCACCTGCCTTTTCTAATATCCAATCCGCTTTTGCTTTCACATAATCGTGCGCATTACGGGTAGCAATTGCCAGTCCGCAAACCTCAAATGCCGGTAAGTCTAACGTATCATCGCCGATAAAAGCGGTCTGTTCCGCAGTTACGCCGGCTTCTCTCATCAATTCAAAACACGCGGAACGTTTTTCCATTTTGCCTAATTTAAACAGAGGCACTTTCAGTACATCAATACGTTTACGCAACAATGCCGAATCGCCGCCGGATAAAATTGCAACTTGGATTCCACAGGTTTGCAGCATTTTCATCCCTAAGCCGTCATGGACGTGGAAGCGTTTCATTACTTCGCCTTCCGCAGTGTAATACATACCACCGTCGGTAAGCACACCGTCCACATCGGTAATCACTAATTTAATCTTAGTTAAATCCATTATTCTGTTCCTCAATATGCTATGATTTATCCATTATAGTTTTTGGAGTAAAAAATGTCGATTTCTCAAAATTTATCTGAAATTAAGCAGCAAATTAAGCAAATTTCCCAACAATGCGGGCGAGATAATGTTCGTTTACTGGCCGTTTCTAAAACCAAACCGGTTGAAGCGATTGAAGAGGCGATTGCCGCTGGACAAACTGCCTTCGGCGAAAACTATGTGCAAGAGGGTGTAGAAAAAATTGCTTATTTTGCCCAACAGCCGAATTTAGAATGGCATTTTATCGGACCGTTACAGTCGAATAAAACTCGTTTAGTGGCGGAAAATTTTGACTGGATTCAAACGGTAGATCGCTTAAAAATTGCCGAACGCTTGAGTGCGCAGCGTCCGGCAAATAAAGCACCGCTCAATGTGCTGATTCAGATTAATATTAGTGATGAAGCATCTAAATCCGGTATTCAGCCGGAAGAATTGGATGAGTTGGCAAAAGCGATGAGCCAATTACCGAATTTACGTTTGCGTGGTTTGATGGCGATTCCGAAGCCGGAAAGTGAGCCGGAGCAGCAAAAAATCGCATTGCGTAAAATGCAGCAACTTTTTGACCGCTTGCAAGCCGAGTTTGAAGGGATTGATACGCTTTCAATGGGAATGTCCGATGATATGGCGGCGGCGATTGAGTGCGGTTCGACGATGGTGCGTATCGGCACAGCGATTTTCGGCGCACGAGATTACTCGGTTAAAAATAGTTAATTTGCAAAAAATTTAGTAAATCGGACCGCTTAAATCATAGCCAATAAATAAAAATTTCTGTATAATCTCGCCCCTTGATGAATTGTGATCTTGATCACATTAGATCACGTGTAAAGGGGCGATTCCCTTCAATAAAGATTTCCACGGTGTGTATAAACGCACCCTATATTCAACTCAATAAAGACATTTCAATGCAAAATTTAGATATTAATAAATTGCGTAATATCGCAATTATCGCGCACGTTGACCACGGTAAAACAACGCTTGTAGATAAACTTTTACAACAATCAGGCACATTAGGCGAAACGCGTGGTGACGCAGACGAGCGTGTCATGGACTCAAACGATCTTGAAAAAGAACGTGGTATTACCATTCTTGCAAAAAATACAGCGATTAACTGGAACGATTATCGTATCAACATCGTAGATACACCGGGACACGCGGACTTCGGCGGTGAAGTAGAACGTGTGCTTTCAATGGTTGATTCTGTGTTATTAGTGGTAGATGCGTTTGACGGCCCAATGCCGCAAACACGTTTCGTAACCCAAAAAGCATTTGCGCACGGTTTAAAACCGATCGTAGTTATTAATAAAGTGGACCGTCCGGGTGCACGTCCCGACTGGGTTGTGGATCAAGTATTCGATTTATTCGTAAACTTAGGCGCAACTGACGAGCAATTAGATTTCCCAATTATTTATGCATCGGCATTAATGGGTGTTGCCGGTTTAGAACACGAAGAGCTTGCGGAAGATATGACTCCGTTATTCCAAGCGATCGTTGATCACGTTGAACCGCCGAAAGTGGAATTAAACGCACCGTTCCAAATGCAAATTTCACAATTAGATTACAACAACTATGTAGGCGTAATCGGTATCGGCCGTATCAAACGCGGTTCAATCAAACCGAACCAAACGGTTACCGTGATCGATTCTGAAGGCAAAACCCGTAACGGTAAAGTGGGTCAAGTATTAGGTCACTTAGGTTTACAACGTTATGAAGCAACCGAAGCATTTGCCGGCGACATCATTGCAATCACCGGTTTAGGCGAATTAAATATTTCAGATACGATTTGTGATATTAACAACGTAGAAGCATTACCGGCATTAACCGTTGATGAACCTACTGTCACGATGTTCTTCTGCGTGAATACTTCTCCGTTCTGCGGTCAAGAAGGTAAATTTGTGACATCACGTCAAATCCTTGAGCGTTTAAACAAAGAATTAGTCCATAACGTAGCATTACGTGTAGAAGAAACGCCAAATCCGGATGAGTTCCGTGTATCCGGTCGTGGTGAGTTACACTTATCGGTATTAATCGAAAATATGCGTCGTGAAGGTTACGAATTAGCGGTATCACGTCCGAAAGTAATCTACAAAGAAGAAAACGGTAAAAAACAAGAGCCGTTTGAACAAGTAACCATTGATATCGAAGAGCAGCACCAAGGTGCGGTAATGGAAGCATTAGGTACTCGTAAAGGTGAAGTGAAAGATATGATTCCGGACGGTAAAGGTCGTACCCGTTTAGAATACGTGATCCCAAGCCGCGGTTTAATCGGCTTCCGTAACGAATTTATGACGATGACATCTGGTACCGGCTTACTTTACTCAAGTTTCAGCCACTATGATGACGTAAAACCGGGTGAAATCGGTCAGCGTAAAAACGGTGTGTTAATTTCTAATGCAACCGGTAAAGCATTGGCTTACGCATTATTCGGTTTACAAGAACGCGGTAAATTAATGATCGATCACGGTGTGGATGTTTACGAAGGTCAAATTATCGGTATTCACAGCCGTGGTAACGACTTAACCGTAAACTGCTTACAAGGTAAAAAATTAACCAATATGCGTGCGTCAGGTAAAGATGATGCAATCGTATTAACGACACCGGTAAAAATGACGTTAGAACAAGCGTTAGAATTTATCGATGATGACGAGTTAGTCGAAGTAACACCACAATCAATTCGTGTTCGTAAACGTTTATTAACCGAAAATGATCGTAAACGTGCGGGTCGTACCACAACAAGTACCAGCACGAAATAATTTGTATTAGTTTAATGAAATGCTCGCTGCTATTACCTAGCAAGCGGGCATTTTTTTAGGATTTTTTGCAAAAAGCTGATAGAATTTGACCGCTTACCAGTCTGTCGAAACTGGCATTTGCCACTGAATAATTAGCTCAATTTTATAAGGAATGAATTATGTTCGTAGAAATTTATGGTCGTATGACTTGCCCATACTGCACACGTGCAAAAGCGTTAGCGGAAAAAATGAAAGGCGAATTAGCTGATTTCGATTTTAAATTTATCGATATGATTGCCGAAGGTATTTCAAAAGAAGATTTAGAACCGCGTGTCGGCAAACCGGTTGCAACTGTGCCGCAAATTTTCTTAGATAACGTTCACGTTGGCGGTTGTACTGATTTCCAAGCGTTAGTGAAAGAAAAATTCGGGATTGAAGTTTAATTACTAATCATTAGAAACAAAAACGGCACAAGTATTTAATTTACTTGTGCCGTTTAGTTTATAGGCCTAACGCTTTACGTTGAGCATCTAACAATTGATTAATGCCTTGATGAGCAAGGTCAAGTAATTGTAACAATTCCATATGTGAGAACGGCTCGCCTTCCGCAGTGCCTTGCACTTCGACTAATCTGCCGTCTTCGACCATCACCACGTTCATATCCGTTTCGGCATTTGAGTCTTCAACATATTCCAAATCACATACCGCATTACCATCCACGATACCGACAGAAATTGCTGCCACTAAACCTTTCATCGGATTTTCTTTCAGTACGCCGTCAGCGACTAATTTACTCATCGCATCGTGTAAAGCCACACACGCACCGGTAATTGCCGCCGTACGAGTACCTCCATCTGCTTGAATCACATCACAATCAACCGTAACCGTACGTTCGCCAAGTGCTTTTAAATCGACTACTGCACGTAATGAGCGTGCGATAAGACGTTGAATTTCCATGGTTCTGCCGCCTTGTTTACCTTTTGCCGCTTCACGCTGCATACGGCTGTGAGTAGAGCGTGGTAACATACCGTATTCAGCGGTTACCCAGCCCTGTTGCTGACCTTTTAAAAAGCGAGGAACCGTTTCTTCCACGGTTGCATTACATAAAACTTTGGTTTCGCCGAATTCGACTAAAACGGAACCTTCCGCATAACGAGTATAGTGACGAGTAATTTTTACCGGACGAACTTGATTCAGTTCACGATTATTTGGGCGCATGATTTCTTCCTTTTAATAAAAAATTTTCGCCATTTTAACAAATAAACGTACGGATAGCTTTTCATTTCTAAAAATGACCGAAAAATACGAATCTAGGAAAAATCGGGCATTTTTATTTGTGTTTATCGATTAAATGTAAGCTATTTCGCTTTCTTTATGTGATTTAGTTCTCATTTCTGATGATTAGAATAGTATTTTGTTGCGTATTTGTTAAATTAAAACTAAATTTTAACAAATATTTAATATTTTAAAACTACTTGGATTCATCAAATGGAGATCAAACTATGAAAATTATCCGTTCCTTTATTAATGGTAAGTTTGTCAGCAGCTTAACAGGCACTTATGTGGATGTATTAAATCCGGCAACAGAAGAAGTGATTGCAAGAGAAGTGCAATCTTCTGCCGCAGATGTTGAAACGGCTTTAAGTGCAGCTCGTGCGGCACAACCGAGTTGGGAACGGCTGCCGGCGGTGGAAAGAGGCGTATATTTACATAAAATCGCCGACGGTATTCGCCAACGTGCCGATGAACTGACCGATGTGATTGTGGCTGAAGGCGGAAAAACGAAAGATCTTGCTCGTATTGAAGTGATGTTTACCGCGGATTATTTAGATTATCAAGCGGAATGGGCTCGTCGTTACGAAGGTGAAATTATTCAAAGTGATAGACCGAGAGAAAATATTTTATTATTTAAACGTCCTTTAGGCGTTATCGGCGGTATTTTACCTTGGAACTTCCCTTTCTTTTTGATTGCGCGTAAAGCGGGACCTGCATTAGTTACCGGTAATACGATTGTCATTAAACCAAGCAGCTTAACACCGATTAACTGTGAGATTTTCTGTGAAATTGTGGAAAGCGTAGGTTTACCGGCAGGTGTATTTAACGTGGTGAATGGCGGTGTTGAAGTCGGTCAAGCTCTGGCAAGCAGTAAAAATGTGGATATGGTCAGTTTAACCGGCTCGGTCGGTGCCGGACGTGCGGTAATGGAAGCGGCAGCGAAAAATATTACTAAAGTTTCACTTGAGTTAGGCGGTAAAGCACCGGCAATCGTTTTGAAAGATGCCGATTTAGATTTGGCGGTGAAATCAATAATTGCTTCAAGAGTGGGTAACTCAGGTCAAATTTGTAACTGTGCCGAACGTGTCTATGTACATAATAGTGTTAAGGACGCATTTATTGAAAAAGCGGTTGAGGCAATGAAAGCGGTGCGTTATGGCAATCCGGCGGAAGCGGATGTCGGTAGTATCGAAATGGGGCCGTTAATTGAGGAAAGAGCGGTAGAACGAGTAAAAGAAAAAGTAGAACGTGCGTTAGATCAAGGTGCAAGATTAGTATGTGGCGGTAAACGTGCGGAAAGCAAAGGGTTCTATTTTGAACCGACCGTGTTAGTCGATATTAAAAATGATATGGATATTATGCATGAGGAAACCTTCGGTCCGGTCTTGCCGATTATGGGATTTGATACGCTTGATGAAGCGTTAGCGTTAGCGAATGATAGCGAATACGGCTTAACCAGTTCTGTTTATACCACGAATTTAAACGAAGCGTTTTATGTGACACGCCGTTTACAGTTCGGTGAAACTTATATCAATCGTGAAAACTTTGAAGCAATGCAAGGTTTCCATGCTGGCTGGAAGAAATCAGGTTTAGGCGGCGCGGATGGAAAACACGGTTTGGAGGAATTTTTACAAACGCAAGTAGTTTATTTAGAAACCGACATCTAATCATATTATCCAAAAATAAAAAATCTCAATTGCGAAAGCGGTTGAGATTTTTTATTTTCAGAAAACTTCTCTCACTCTTTAACTTACAATCTTAGCTAAAAAAGGCTAGAATTATTTCAGACAAATAAAATAAGGAATAATTATGATTTATAGTATGACCGCTTTCGCCCATTTAGAAATTAAAAAAGAATGGGGCAATGCCGTGTGGGAAATCCGCTCGGTGAATCAACGTTTTTTAGAGACCTATTTTCGTCTGCCGGAGCAATTCCGTAATTTAGAAATGACTTTGCGCGAGCGTTTACGTGCATCATTAACACGCGGTAAAGTGGAATGTAGTTTACGTATCGAATTAAGTAATAACCAAAACAGTGAATTGGCATTAAATAAAGAGTATGCGGAAAAGGTAATCAGCTCATTACAAACTTTGCGAGGCATTGCCGGTGAGGGCGAGATCAACTTAGTGGATATTTTACGTTATCCGGGCGTGGTCGATGCTCAAACACAAGATTTGGATCAAATCAGGCAAGATCTGTTAGCCGGTTTTGAACAAATTTTAGCGGACTTTATTGCGATGCGTGGTCGTGAAGGTGCCAATTTACAAGCACTGATCCAACAGCGTTTAGACACAATTGCCGAGATCGCAACCAAAGTACAAGCACAGATGCCGGAAATTCTGCAATGGCAGAAAGATAAATTACAACAACGTTTTGATGAGCTGAATTTACAATTAGATCCGCAACGTTTAGAGCAAGAAATGGTGTTAACCGCACAGCGTGTGGATGTGGCGGAAGAATTAGACCGCTTACAATTACACGTGAAAGAAACGACTAACGTCTTGAAAAAAGGCGGAGCGGTTGGTCGTAAATTGGACTTTATGATGCAAGAATTAAACCGTGAATCTAATACATTAGCATCAAAATCAATTAATGCGGATGTAACCAATTCGGCGGTTGAATTAAAAGTGTTAATCGAACAAATGCGTGAGCAAATTCAAAATTTAGAGTAGGTGTTTTTATGACGTGTGAATGTAGCAAAATCAGTAATAGTCACCCAGATCTCTGCGTGCAACTTTCTCAGTATCGTTTAATTGAAATTGCAGGTGTGGATGCTGAGAAATATCTTCAAGGACAATTAACCTGTGATGTAGCGAAACTGGCAGAAGGTGAGCATACTTTAACTTGCCATTGTGATCCGAAAGGCAAAATGAGTGCGTTAATCCGTTTATATCGTCAAGCGGCAGATAAATTTATCGCCATGATTCATGCGGATTTATTACCGGAAGCACTTAACCAATTAAAAAAATATGCGGTGTTTTCTAAGGTTACTTTCACCGAATTAGATATGCCGATTTATGGCGTAACAAGCGGTGAGATTTTGGCAAAACTTTGCGAAAATACGACCGCTTTGGTGATTCCGCAAGGGCAAAAACGTGCGATTGTTTGGGGCGAAACGCTAGAAACCAATGCCGACAGCCAATTGTGGGATTTAATCGACATTCAAGACGGGATTCCGATGTTGCTAAAAGCGAATCAATTTGAATTGATTCCGCAGGCAACCAATTTACAAGCGGTCGAAAATGCGATTTCTTTTACTAAAGGCTGTTATATCGGGCAAGAAACAGTAGCGCGTGCAAAATATCGTGGTGCGAATAAGCGAGCAATGTTTACTTTAGTCGGCAAATTTGAAGGTGAGGTGAGCTTACCGGAGGTTGGTGGCTCGGTTGAAATGCAGCTTGGTGAAAATTGGCGTGCAACCGGCACAATCTTAAATAGCGTGGCATATCAAAATAAACTTTGGTTGCAAGTGGTAATGAATAATGATGTTGAAGCAGATAGCGCATTTAGAATCAACGGAATTCCATTAGCCATTTGCGATTTGCCTTACAGCTTTAAAGACGCATAAACAAAAAACGGAGAATGAACCTTCATTCTCCGTTTTTTTACATTTTATTTTTATATCTTATCCGGGTGATGAATCATCACAAATCTTTCCCATAACTCTTCTTGCGTTTCTTGATGTTCCGGATCCGGAATAATACAGTTAGTAATCGGGCAAACTTTTTGACAAGTCGGCTTTTCATAATGTCCGACACATTCGGTACATAACACCGGATCAATCACATACACATCATCACCGATTGAAATCGCTTCATTCGGACATTCGGGTAAGCACATATCACAGTTGGTACATTTGTGGGTAATCAGTAAAGCCATAAGTTCAGAGTATTCTAAAAAATGAGCGATTATACAGATAAAGATAAAAATAGGAATGGATTTTACATAGACTTGCATAGTTAAGCGGCACAAGTAAGCGGTTAAATTTGCCACTTTTTTAGTAAATTTAACCGCTTGCTGGGATTAGCCCTTTTGTTGCTCGAGATAAAGTACGGTAGCCGCGACGCGAGAGTGAACGTTTAATTTACGTAATAAATTGCGAATATGTACTTTGACGGTTTCTTCCGAAATAAATAATTGGCTGGCAATCTGTTTATTCGACATACCGGTCGCAATCCATTGTAAAACATCACGCTCGCGATCGGTTAATACGCTTAACGGATCGTTCTCCGGACGGCGTTCTAATAGATGTTGTTTAACGCTTTCGCTTAATACGGTTTCGCCCTGTGCCGCCTTGCGAATGTTTTCGACTAATTCTGCGGTATCGCTGTCTTTTAATAGATAGCCGTCCACACCGGCATCCATCAGGGCGAAAATATCGGACTGCTCATCCGAAACGGTTAATACGATAATACGACTATCAATACCGTGCTTTCTTAATGCACGTAGCGTATCTAAGCCGGAAATCCCTTTCATATTTAAATCCAAGATAATTAAATCGGGGTTCTTATCTAAAGCGATGCTAATACCGTCCGTGCCATTACTCGCCTCACCGACAATAATAAAGTTATCTTCTAATTCTAAAATTTGTCGAATGCCTTGACGCATTAAAGGATGATCGTCAATTAAAAGTATTTTATAAGGTTCGCTCATTGTTACCTCCAACGGAAATGGAAGAAATTGTGCTTGTTATATTTAACTAAAGCAAGTTACCCATTTTGGGTAATTCAACTAATTTTTGATCTGTACCAAGTTATTGTCCAGTTAAATTTCCGTTTGATTTGTAAAACTTTTCAACTATTAGACCGCTTGTTCCGCTATAATAACGCTAATTTTAGCTAAAAGAATGATAATAATGACAACTCAAACAACTTATTTCGCCACCGCTGCTCGTGGCTTTGAAGAAATGTTAAAAACAGAACTGGAGCAGATCTGCCAAGCCGAGTGTAAAGTCACACAAGGCGGAGTACATTTTACGACGACCCAACGAGGGGCATATCAGGCGTTACTACACAGTCGTTTGGCTTCTCGCATCTTATTACCGTTGGTAACTACTAAAATTTTTAGTGATCTGGATTTATACGCCACGATCGTCGGTATCAACTGGGCGGAAATTTTTGATCCTCGCGATACCTTCTTTGTCGATTTCAACGGCACTAACCGAGAGATCCGTAACACGCAATTCGGTGCGATGCGAGTAAAAGACGGCGTAGTCGATTATTTTGAACGTAAAGGCTTTGCTCGCCCGACCGTAGATAAAGATCATGCGGATATTCGTATTCACGTTTATCTTGACCGAGAAAATATGGTGGTATCGCTTGATTTAAGCGGTGATGCGTTACATATGCGAGGCTACCGTGAAGACACAGGTAAAGCACCGTTACGTGAAACATTGGCAGCGGCGATAGTTCTTCGTTCCGGATGGCAAAAAGGTACTCCGTTGGTTGATCCGATGTGTGGTTCCGGTACGTTATTGATTGAAGCGGCACAAATGCAAGCGGGGATTGCACCACAATTACACCGTAAGCATTGGGGCTTTAATGCGTGGAAAGGACATCAACAAGCGGTATGGAAAGAGGTGCTGGAACAAGCTTATTTGCAACAAAATGAAGAAATTCAACCGCTTTTCTTCGGCTTTGACCTTGATCATCGTGTATTGGCTAAAGCAAGACAGAATGCGAAAAATGCCGGTGTGGCACATTTAATTCAATGGCAACAAGGTGATGTAGCGGCGTTAAAAAATCCTTGCCCTGAACAAGTCGGTACGGTGATTTGTAACCCGCCGTACGGTGAACGTTTAGGCACAACGCCGGCACTGATTGCACTTTATTCGGTATTCGGACAACGTTTAAAACAACAATTCAGTGGTTGGAATGCCTCGATTTTTAGTGGTGAACCGGAATTATTGAACTGTTTACGTTTACGTTCTCACCGTCAATTCAAAGCGAAAAATGGTCCATTAGACTGTTTACAAAAGAATTATCAAATTAGCGAACGCACAGTAGCAGAGGAGCAAGCTGATGAACTTAAATTTGAGCAAAATGCACAAGTTGCCCCCGACTTTGCGAATCGTTTAGCGAAGAATATTAAGAAAATTGAAAAATGGGCGAAGCAACAAGGTATTAATGCGTACCGTTTATATGATGCGGATTTACCTGAATATAATTTAGCGGTTGATCGCTATGATGATCATATTGTGGTACAAGAGTATGCCGCACCGAAAAACATCGACGAACAAAAAGCTCGCCAACGCTTACTCGATGCCGTGTCTGCAACCTTGTATGTAACGGGCGTGGAAACCAATAAGTTGGTATTAAAAGTACGTCAAAAGCAGAAAGGTACAAACCAATATGAGAAATTAGCCAATAAAGGTGATTATTTCTACGTCACCGAATACGGTGCAAAATTATGGGTGAATTTGACCGATTATCTTGATACCGGCTTATTCTTAGATCACCGTCTAACACGTAAAATGGTAGGGCAGATGGCAAAAGGTAAAACGTTCCTTAATCTTTTTGCTTACACCGGTTCAGCGACCATTCATGCCGCATTAAACGGTGCGAAATCGACCACCACGGTGGATATGTCGAATACTTACCTGAATTGGGCGGAACAAAATTTAGAGCTAAATAATTTACCGCTACGTAATAACCGCTTATTCCAAGCCGATTGCTTACAGTGGTTGGCGGAATGTCGAGAACGCTTTGAATTGATTTTCGTTGATCCGCCGACGTTCTCTAATTCAAAACGAATGGAAGACAGTTGGGACGTACAGCGCGATCATATTAAGTTAATGACGCAGCTTAAACGCATTTTAACGGCAGACGGAACAATCGTATTCTCAAATAATAAGCGTGGCTTTAAAATGGATTTCGAAGGCTTAGCCGAATTAGGATTACAAGCGGAAAATATTTCGCATAAAACATTACCGCTTGATTTTGAGCGTAATCCGCAAATCCATAACTGTTGGATTATTCGTCATATTGAAAATTAATAATCACGGAATGCACGGAAAGTCTTATGCATTCTGTCTTTGTGATGGTAAATAAAAATGTTAGATATTGTTTTATATGAACCGGAAATTCCACAAAACAGCGGTAATATTATCCGCTTGTGTGCGAATTGTGGTTTTAGATTACATATGATTGAACCGCTAGGTTTTGCGTGGGACGATAAAAAGCTACGCCGTTCCGGCTTGGATTACCACGAGTTTGTCGATATTCAAAAATATAAGAATTTTGAAGATTTTCTAGAACGAGCTAAGCCAAAACGTTTATTTGCGCTGACAACTAAAGGCGAACCGAATCATAGCGAAGTGAGTTATGAATTAGGTGACTTCCTTATGTTTGGACCGGAAAGCCGTGGTATCCCCATGGCAATTTTAGACACTTTACCAATGTCACAAAAAATCCGAGTACCAATGTGTAAAGACAGTCGCAGTATGAATCTCTCCAATACGGTGGCGGTTGTTGTATATGAAGCGTGGCGTCAATTCGGTTACCAAGGTTCTGTGCCGAGACAGCCAATTTAGCTTAGTGCTATCAAATTACAAGCGGTTAATTTTGCTTAAGAATTTGCAAATTATTCCGAGAAATTGACCGCTTGCCTAAGTCACATAAAAAAATCCCAAGCATTCGCTTGGGATTTTTGTTTCAATCATTCAGTAATTAAAGTTTAGCAGCAAGCATTGCTTCTAATTTCTCAATATCTACTGCAAATTTACGGATACCTTCCGCTAATTTTTCAACAGCCATTGGGTCTTGGTTATGTTGCCAGTAGAATTCTGCTTCTGTTAATGGTGCCGGACGAGTTTTCACTTCGCCTTTATATTCTAATTTACGAACAAGCGGAGCATTGCTTTCAGCGAGTTCTTTTAATAACGGTGGAGCAATGGTTAAACGGTCACAACCTGCGATTTCGGTAATTTCACCTACGTTACGGAAACTTGCTCCCATAACCACAGTTTTGTAGCCGTATTGTTTGTAGTAGTTATAGATATTCGTAACAGAAATTACACCCGGATCTTCTGCCGGTGCATATTCTTTTTTCTCTGCCGCTTTATACCAGTCTAAGATACGACCAACAAACGGAGAGATTAAGTAAACGCCCGCTTCTGCACACGCACGAGCTTGTGCTTGAGAGAATAATAAGGTTAAGTTACAGTTGATACCTTCTTTCTCTAACACTTCCGCCGCACGGATACCTTGCCATGTTGAAGCGATTTTAATAAGAATACGATCATTACTAATGCCAGCTTCATTATAAAGCTTCATAATTTGGCGAGCTTTCTCAATTGTTGCTTCCGTATCGTAAGAAAGACGAGCATCTACTTCTGTAGAAATACGTCCCGGTACGATTTTAAGAATTTCTAAACCAATATTCACTGCTAACTTATCTTCCGCATCAATAAGTTGTTGGGCTTTATCATCACTTTTTGCTTTAGCATAAGCTACTGCATCATCAATTAATGAAGCGTATTGCGGTAATGCAGACGCACTTAAAATTAAAGACGGGTTAGTGGTTGCATCTTGCGGTTGATATTGTTTGATCGCTTCAATGTCACCTGTGTCTGCAACAACAACAGTCATTTCACGTAAAGCATCTAATTGGCTCATAAAAGGTTCCTCTTTATATATAATAGATGAATAAGGATAATGGCATATATAATACCAGTAACTACCGGAAAAAGTACGAATAATTTTGTGAGGAAGATCACAAAATCAGATATGCACTCAAAAGTTATCATGAAATTACTCAAAAATGTTCTCGTTTTACTCAATTTGAATAAATGTTATGCAAAGAGTCAATTTTTCTAAATTTTTTTGCAAAAAGTACTTGCAAGGAATGTGAATTTCTCTATAATGCACCACACACAACGACGCGCTGTTGTGAACGAGAAGTAAATGCAGTGCGTCGTTCTTTTTTGCTCTTTAACAATATATCAGACAATCTGTGTGGGCACTTGTTGATTGACTTGATTTTAAAAAATTATTTAAAACTTGAAGTCTTAATAGGTGCTTAAACTAGAAATTCATATTTTTCTTTTTACTTAACGTTAGTTAGGTAAGGGAAGTGAACTTAGCTAAGCAGTTTATTGAGCGATTAAACTTTTTGAATTGAAGAGTTTGATCATGGCTCAGATTGAACGCTGGCGGCAGGCTTAACACATGCAAGTCGAACGGTAGCACAAAGGAGCTTGCTCCTTGGGTGACGAGTGGCGGACGGGTGAGTAATGCTTGGGAATCTGGCTTATGGAGGGGGATAACTACGGGAAACTGTAGCTAATACCGCGTAATATCTTAGGATTAAAGTGTGGGACCTTCGGGCCACATGCCATGAGATGAGCCCAAGTGGGATTAGGTAGTTGGTGGGGTAAAGGCCTACCAAGCCGACGATCTCTAGCTGGTCTGAGAGGATGACCAGCCACACTGGAACTGAGACACGGTCCAGACTCCTACGGGAGGCAGCAGTGGGGAATATTGCACAATGGGGGGAACCCTGATGCAGCCATGCCGCGTGAATGAAGAAGGCCTTCGGGTTGTAAAGTTCTTTCGGTGATGAGGAAGGTGGATGTTTTAATAGAACATTCAATTGACGTTAGTCACAGAAGAAGCACCGGCTAACTCCGTGCCAGCAGCCGCGGTAATACGGAGGGTGCGAGCGTTAATCGGAATAACTGGGCGTAAAGGGCACGCAGGCGGTTGATTAAGTGAGATGTGAAAGCCCCGGGCTTAACCTGGGAATTGCATTTCATACTGGTCAACTAGAGTACTT
>NZ_CP103834.1:1572500-1785000 GCF_029774175.1 Actinobacillus genomosp. 1
CAATTTTTAAGTTGGCTAAATCAGTTATAATCTTATGGCACAAGTTGATCGCTTGTGCCATTTTTTTCTTAATCACAGATAAGTTTGCTATGAACCAAGACAATCATAAAATTGAAGACATTATTCGTATTTTCGATGAATGTTTCGCCGAAGAATACAATACCCGCTTAGAAAAGGGCGAAGACTATCCGATTTACTTACCCGCATTTTTAGATGAAGACGGCGTGAAATCCGATCGTCCATATAACGTGATTTTATTTGCGCACGGCTATTACAGCAGTGCATTACATGAGATTGCCCATTGGCTTGTGGCAGGAACCGAACGCCGTAGATTAGAAGATTTCGGTTATTGGTACGAACCGGACGGACGCTCGGCGGAACGTCAGCGTGAATTTGAATCGGTGGAAGTTAAACCGCAAGCGATTGAATGGGTATTGGCAAACGCCGCCGGATTCCGCTATTTTGCCAGTGCGGATAATCTTTCCGGTAATCCGGGGGATAATTCCGCGTTTAAACAAGCGGTTTTCGAGCAAGTCAAAATTTATGCGGAACGAGGTTATTTACCGAAACGTGCCGAAGCGTTACGTAAAGCGTTAGCCAAATTCTACGGCACGGAAGATAAAATTGATTTAGCGAATTTTGATTTGGCGAGAATCTAACAAACAAGCGGTTAAATTTTTAGGAAATTTAACCGCTTGTATTTTAGTTATCGGAAAGATGTTCTAAACCGTATTGGTAAAGTGCGTTTTTCTTATAGCCGAACGTTTCCGCCACGATTGCCGCCGCTTTTTTCAGCGGTAATTCTTGGCACAGTAAACCGAGTAATTTAACCGCTTGAGCGGAAAATGCTTCATCTGCCTGTTCCGGTTTTCCTTCCACCACTAACACAATCTCACCTTTAATGCGATTACTCTCTTCATTTAACCATGCAATTAAATTTTCCAATGTATCGCCGTAAATGGTTTCCCATGTTTTGGTCATTTCACGAGCCATTACTACATAGCGATCAGCGCCTAACATTTTTTGCATATCTTCAAGCGTATCTAAAATGCGGTGTGTTGATTCGTAAAAAATCAGTGTACGAGGTTCATCAGCCACTTCAGCTAATTTATCACAACGTGATTTGGTTTTAGCCGGTAAGAACCCTTCAAAACAAAAACGGTCTGAGGCAATACCGGACGCACAAAGTGCGGTAATCGCCGCACAAGCACCGGGTAACGGCACGACTTTAATGCCGGCTTGGCGGCAATGGCGCACCAAGTGGAAACCCGGATCGCTAATTAACGGTGTACCGGCATCGGAAATCAAAGCGATATTCAATCCTTGTTGCAACTTTTCGACTAATACGGCAGCTTTTTGCTGTTCATTATGATCATGTAAAGCAAAAAACGGTTTTTTGATGCCGTAATGGCTAAGTAATAAACCGCTATGGCGGGTATCTTCCGCCGCAATTAAATCGACTTGGGCAAAAGTATCTAATGCTCGTTGTGTAATATCTCCAAGGTTACCGATTGGTGTTGCGACAATATACAAAGTACCGTTTTGTTCGTTTTTCATTTGCTTTTCACTCGTTTGATAAGTAAGATTTCAATATTATTCCGCCCATTATAGTCTATTAGGAGCAATACAATGGCGACTATTTTAAAACAGAAACTAAAAACTGTCTTTGTCCCAACTGCAATGGCACTTTTTCTTTCTGCTTGTACCGGTACAAGTTTCTTTGAAAATCCATTAACTAAAACAGTAAAAGACGAAGCCTATGCGACTTCAGAGTTTTATATCAATAAAGCGGATCAAGCGACGGATAAAGAAGATAAAATTACTTATCGCTTATTAGCTATTCGCAAATTAATTGATGAAAACAAAGCGGCCGAAGCACAAAATACCTTCGATGATCTCACTCTATCACTTGCAGAGATTCAGAAAAACGAAATTCAAAAAGTAGAATATAATTTGGTGGCGACGCAACTTGCCGCCTTACAAGGTAATGAAGCGCAAGCCGTTTCACTGTTAAGATTGATTCCTACCGCACAATTAAGCCGTACGCAAAGTTTACGTTATTATCAAACGCAGGCACGTATCGCGGAAAATCGTAAGGATATTATTGAAGCGGTTAAAGCCCGTTCTTTAATGACATCTCAATTGATTGATAACAAGTTACGTCAAGAAAATAACAACCAAATTTGGTCATTATTACGTAATGCCAATAAAGGTGCGCTTTCTGTAGCTAATCCGGGGCCGGGTGAAACCGAGTTTGCCGGTTGGTTAGCTTTAATTGCGGTTTATAACCAGAATGTTTCAACACCGGCGCAAATGCCTCAAGGTATTAATAACTGGAAACAACTCTATCCGAACCATAGTGCGGTAACCGTGATGCCGGCCGAGCTACAAAACGTATCGAATTTCCAACAAACGCAATTAAACGGCGTGGCTCTATTACTGCCGCTAAGCGGTGAAGCAAAAATCCTCGGTGATATTATTCAAAAAGGGTTTAATGATGCCAAAGGTGCGGATTCCATTCCGGTACAAACTTACGACACGGATGCAAATTCTGTCGAAAGTATCGTCGTACAAGCAAAACAGCAAGGAGCGCAAACCATTATCGGTCCATTATTAAAATCTCGCGTCGATGAATTGTTATTAAGCCCAGAAATTAAAAATGTGAACGTATTGGCATTAAATTCAACTCCGAACGTTAAAGCGATTCCGGGTGTATGTTATTACGGATTATCGCCTGAAGCGGAAGCGAGAGCCGGGGCGGATCGCTTATATCGTGACGGTTATTCGCGTGCCATCGTTGCTGCATCACAGGATGATTTCGGTCAGCGTTCTGCGGACGCATTCTCACAGCGTTGGAGACAATTGACCAATAGCGATGCGGATGTACGCTATTATAACTTGCCGCAAGATGCGGTTGCTGCAATTCAAAATTCAGGCGGCGTACAAGGTGCGGCATTATATGCGTTAGGTACGGCGGAACAATTACTTGAATTAAAACAAGGGATTGACGGTTCTCCGCTTGCCGGACAATTAAATATTTATACATCTTCACGTAGTAATTCACCGAATAACGGCATTGAGTTCCGTACGGCAATGGAAGGGGTTAAATTTAGTGAAATCCCTCTGCTTGCCGATCCAAATTCGGACGAATATAAAAAAGCGGAAACTTTAGCGGAAAGCGATTTTTCAATGATGCGTTTATATGCAATGGGTTCCGATGCTTGGGCGCTTGCCAATAAATTTAATGAATTCCGCCAAATTCCGGGCTATAGCGTTTCAGGTTTAACCGGAAATTTAACCGCTAGCCCGAATTGTAATATTGAACGTGGTATGTCTTGGTTGCAATATCGCAATGGCGCAGTGGAAAACGCTAACTAAACGCTTACAAGGCGCAAATTTTGAGCAAAAAGCCCGTGAATTTTTAGAACGAAACGGGCTTAAGTTTGTTGCGGCAAATCAGCAGTTCAAATGCGGTGAATTAGACTTGATTATGCGACAAGGCGATACTTTTGTTTTTGTCGAAGTTCGCCAACGTAAAAGTAATCGTTTTGGTTCTGCGGTTGAAAGCATTGACTATCGAAAACAGCAAAAATGGTTGGATGCCGCCAATATGTGGCTATTTACCAAACATAAACAAAGTTTGGATACCGCTAATTGCCGTTTTGATGTCGTTGCTTTTGAAGGGAATAATCCTCCGCTTTGGATTCCAAATTTTTTAGGATAAATACTGTTTCATGCTTGAAAAAATCCAAGATCGCTTTACCGAAAGTATTCAAATTCAAATTGCCGCCGCAGAATTATTACCTCAATCATTAAGTGATGCCGCTCATCGGATTGTGGCTTGCTTATTAAGAGGTAATAAAGTTATTGTTTGCGGACACGGACGTTCTTACGCCAATGCACAGTTACTGGTTAGCCATTTATTACATAAATACGACTTAGATCGCCCAAGCTTCTCGGCATTGTTATTACAATTTGACGGTGTACTTGCCGGTGTTCTCGTACAAGATAATGAATTGGTCAATATCTATCGTAAACAATTACAAGCGGTAGCAAAAGACGGCGATATATTTATTACTTTTTCGCCTACCGGTAATGAAGAAGCGGTTTTAAATGCAATTCATTCGGCAAAAAATGAAGGGCTGGAAATTATTACTTTTACCAGTAGTCGTAATGATCATACGCAAGGCTTATTAGATGACCACGATCTTGAAATCTCTATGCCGTCCAGTAGTGAACTCAGGGTTATTGAAGGTCATCAGTTTTGTGTAAACGTGCTATGCGAATTAGTGGATCATTTACTTTTTTCTTAACTTTATAAAAAGGATATTGTTATGCTTACTTTAAAACGAATTGGTTTAACAAGTTTATTTGCCGTAAGTCTTTTATCTCTGCAAGGTTGTATCGCTACGGCGGTCGTTACTTCGGCTGCGGTTGCCAGTAAAGTAGCAACGGATCCTCGTAGTGCAGGTACTCAGGTTGATGATGAAGTGCTTGAGGAACGTGTGGCATATAATTTAAGTAAAGATGCGCAACTTAAGGAAGAAACCCGTATCAACGTTGTCGCTTATAACGGTAAAGTGCTATTAATCGGTCAAGCACCTAATATGTCCGCAGCGGAAACCGCGAAAAATCTCGCAGCCGGAGCGGAAGGTGTTTCAGAGATTTACAATGAAATACGTACAGGTGAAAAAATCGGCGTAGGACAAATATCGATTGACAGTTGGATTACAACCGCAATTAAGTCAAAATTGTTAGCTAATTCGGAAGTAAAATCTACCGAGGTTAAGGTGATTACTGAAAACGGAGAAGTATTTTTAATCGGCAAACTCTCTCCAACGCAAGCGGATGCGGCAGCCGAAGTCGCTCGTAACGTAAGCGGTGTGAATAAAGTAATTAAAGTGATTAACTACGCACAATAGTAATATATAAAAACCGTCTTTATTCAAGACGGTTTTTTTACAAAAAACAGATAAAATCCGACCGCTTACCATTCCTCATTTTGCATCGCAATAAACGCTAATCTCCGTCGTTCTGCAATACGATGTTTTATTTTCCAAATATGAAAAATTCGACGAGCTTTATTATTACTCACAAGCTTTCTCTTAGTTTTCAGTTTACGTTTCATTTCACTATTCCTTCAAAGTTGAGTCTGATTGTTTAGTCATATCTTGTGTAGTATTTTGCGGCTCATCATTATTTTGGATTTTTTGTTCCTCTACTCTTTGATGATTAATGATACTACTATAATATCGACGAATGTTTTCTACATATTGAAAAGCTTCAAAGCCTCTGGCATAGCCGTATTTTAAGCCGCTATAGTGACGTTTTTCCGCTAAAAGCGGTAAATTTTTCTTCACATCCAACCAATTATCCGGATTTCCGCCCAATTGCTTAGTTAAACGTCGTACATCCAACAAATGCCCTAGTCCCATATTATAGGCCGCCAATCCATACCAAATACGATCTTCCTTAGGCACCGTTTCGGGAACTTGGCTCATCAGCATATGCAGATATTCGGAACCGGCTCGAATACTTTGCTCCGCATTCGTTCGATCAGTAATCTTCATACGATCCGCCGTATCTCTAGTCAGCATCATCATACCGCGAACACCTGTCGGAGAAGTTGCGTTCGGATCCCAATGAGACTCTTGATAAGCGATTGCCGCCAACATCTGCCATTCTAAATCGCCACGATATTTTTCAAAAAAAGATTGATATCTAGGCAATACTGATTTAATTGCCGTTAAATAACTTTGAATATCAACATAATCAAAATGCGCTAAATGATTAAAATACTTTTCCTCAATGCGTGAAATTAATCCGGTTTCATTGGCATGATTCATAAAGTCTAATACTGCCGCTTGTAATTCACTATAAGAACTGTTCGGTAAATACCACAATACCGGTGCCTCGTCCGTTAAGTCAAAACCAACCGCAATATTCGGACGAATATGTTGAGCGGCGGAAATATCAACGGAAACACCGACCGTATAAGGAATTTTCCCTTCTGCGACTTGGAGTAATAATTCTTCTTGAGTAAATTGATTAGTCGTCTGCCAACGTAGCGTCGGATTATCTTCTTTGAGGCGTTGTAAAATCGGGAGTACCGCTGAACCGGAAGGTACGATCAGTTCGCCATCTAATTCAGACAGTTTATAAGGGCGACTACTCCCTTTCTTATACACTACTTGCCAAGATGCGGAATAGTAAGCGGAACCGATTTGAAATTGTTTGCTCAATTCAGGTTGATATAACAAGCCTGCCGCCGCAATATCCACTTTATTATCCTTTAATGCGTTAAAGAGCCTTTCACTATTATCAAAAGTTTTAATCTCTAAATTTACATCAAGATAATTAGCAAAAGATTTGGCTAATTCGTACTCTATCCCAGCAGCACCCTCCGCACCGATAAAATAGGAAATAGGGTGATTGACCATGCCGACTCTTAATATTTTACGTTGTTGAATTTGGTTATAGCGATTTTCTTCCGCTTGCATTAGCTGCTGCCACGGAAATACCATATCCCAAGCCCAAAGCAAAAGCGCAAAGCCTGCAATGAATCTGGCGATTAATCCTTTCAATATAAAATCCTCTATATTTCAGTTACGAATATAAGTCTAACGGAATTTACCCTATTACGGAATAACCCTATATGATTTAATAACTAGAATAATGAATAAATTAAATAATAAAAGTTTATATAAATTAGTGGAAAATATAAAAAGAAATGATTTATGAAATGGCGCACCCGAGAGGATTCGAACCTCTGACCGCTCGGTTCGTAGCCGAGTACTCTATCCAGCTGAGCTACGGGTGCGTTGTATTTTGAAGGTGAGTTATTTAGTTTTATCAGCGACTATTTTAATTCGAATAGAGTAAGAATTAAAATGGCGCACCCGAGAGGATTCGAACCTCTGACCGCTCGGTTCGTAGCCGAGTACTCTATCCAGCTGAGCTACGGGTGCGTGATAAAGTAAATGGCGGTGAGAGAGGGATTCGAACCCTCGATAGAGCTTTTGAACCCTATACTCCCTTAGCAGGGGAGCGCCTTCAGCCTGCTCGGCCATCTCACCACTCACTGTGTCTGTGGCGCACATATTACTAGAATAAAAAAATATGTCAAACTCTTTTTCTTAAAAATTCTAAAAAATTGGACGTTTGTCTATGTAATAAGCAAAAAGAATGATTTTTACAACTATTATGAATAAATCTCAAACATATCATAGAGTTAGCGAACAACAACGGACATTATTTCAAGTGTTTTTCCGTATTCCAACAGTGCTTATAAAAGTAAAAAGCGGTCATTTCCAGATAGCTATATTTTGCAATAGTTTCTCTAAAAATGACCGCTTATGTACTAAAGTATTATGCGTTTTTTCTAACTACGTTTAGTCTGTAACGTTTATCGAACATACAGAGTAAACCGCCGAACACCATAAATAAACCGCCAATCCAAATCCAACGAACAAACGGTTTATAATATAAACGTACGCCCCACGAGCCGTCTTCTAACTTTTCACCCAACGCTGCATATAGATCTCGTCTAAAGCCCCAATCAATGGCGGCTTCCGTCATTCCCATCTTACTCACGTTATAGAATCGCTTCTCTGCATTCAAGGTCGATTCGTATTGTCCTTGGCGCGAAATCTCAATCTCGGCCGTACCGCCTTGATAGTTTGCACCGTCAGTAATTTTAATGCCTTTGAAGGTAAAATCATAACCTTGAAGCTGTACGCTATCGCCGACATTCATACGTACATTTTTCTCTACACTATAGTTTTGGCTGAATGCAATTCCAAATACCGTCATCGCAACACCCAAATGAGCCAATACCATACCCCAATGGGAGCGCGATAATTTAAATACGCCGGCTAAAAAGGAATGTCTATGCGTTGCGCGTTGGTGTAATTCATACAGACTCAAAATAACAATGATGGACGCCATCATAACGCCTAATACCGAAGTGGCGGTAATACGATCATGCAACAAATACGGTAAGCCGAAACCAAGCACGACCATCATAATTAATGCAATAATTATCGGAGTACGAATTGCCGACACTTGATCTCTACGCCATTTTACTAATGGACCGATACCTAAAATAAATGAGAAAGGTACCATTAAAATTAAGAACATTTGATCAAAGAACGGCGCACCGATAGAAATCGTACCTAAACCGATCTGTTTATGTACCAACGGTAACAAGGTTCCTAACAACACTACAGATAAGAATGCCATTAACATCACATTATTAATGAGCAACATAGACTCTCTCGAATAGCGTTCATAGTTATCGAAACTTTTAATTTTAGAGCCTTGGAAAGCATAAAGTAATAATGAACCGCCAATCACCAAGACTAAATAAGCGAGAATATATAAACCGCGAGTCGGATCAGAGGCAAACGCATGTACTGAAACCAAAATACCGGAACGTACTAAAAACGTACCTAACAAGCAAAGCGAGAATGCCAAGATTGCTAATAAAACCGTCCAAGCCTTAAAAGTCCCGCGTTTTTCAGTCACCGCTAACGAGTGAATAAGAGCCGTACCGGCAAGCCATGGCATTAATGAAGCATTTTCAACCGGATCCCAGAACCACCAACCGCCCCAGCCTAATTCATAATAAGCCCACCAAGAACCCAATACGATACCGAGTGTTAAAAATACCCAAGCCGCCATTGTCCAAGGCCGAGACCAACGAGCCCAAGCGGTATCCAATCTGCCGGTCATCAAAGAAGCAATCGCAAACGCAAATGCGACGGAGAAACCGACATATCCCATATATAATAATGGCGGATGGAAAATTAACCCAACGTCTTGCAACATTGGATTTAATTCACGTCCGTCCGCAGGGAAATCAGGGAAAGTACGTTTAAACGGATTTGAACTGAAGATTAAGAAGACTAAAAAGCCAATGCTGATTAATCCCATCACGCTTAATACGCGAGAAACCGCTTCTTCCGGCATCTGACGGGAAAATGCCGCTACGGCGATAGACCAAAGCGAGAGTAACCATACCCACAATAACATTGACCCTTCATGTGATCCCCAAACCGCAGATAAACGATATTGAATAGGTAATGTCGAGTTAGAGTTATTTACAACGTATTGCACGCTAAAATCATTCACTGCAAACAGATAAAACAGCGAACCGAATGAAATCGTCAATGCTAAAAACATTGCCCACGTCATCGGACGGGCTAATGCCATTAATGTACTATTCTGTTTTTGCGCACCGATAAGCGGTAAAATTGCCAAAAAAATCGACAATCCGAGTGCAAGTGCTAAGGCATAATTGCCTAATTCCGCAATCATTAATTATTCCCCTTGTAAGGTCTTCAATGTTCTTTCAATTTCAGCTTTATCGCGTGCTGACGCACCTTTCAAATCCGCTTCGGAAATACCTGCAGCACTATGTTGTTGCTTCAATTTATCACCTAACTCAGGAGGCATATAATTTTCATCGTGTTTCGCTAATACCTCGGTTGCTTTTAAACGAGTCGGTTCAACCAGTACTCCCTGTGCGACAATCCCCTGCCCCTCACGGAATAAGTCCGGTAAAATTCCTTCATATTCGATAACGATTGACGGACCGACATCATTCGCCTCAAATTCTACTTTTAGCGTTTTATCATCACGCTTTACCGTGCCTTCGACAACCATACCGCCTACACGAATACGTTGCCCCACCTCAGGCTTTTGTTCAGGATCATCATTTTTACCATTTACAATCTCTGACGGAGTATAAAAGAGGTCGATATTTTGGCTTAGCGCGTAAAGCGTTAATCCGGCTGCTACCGCAACACCAAAAATGATTGAAACTACCACTTTCAATCGAGATTTACGTCTTGGATTCATAGTAATCACCTTTTAAAAGTATGCCCACAGCACACAATATTTAAAAATAATAAAACAATAGTAACATAACAAAAATTTGCTAAATATGCCGCTATTAGCTTTCCACTTCATAAAGAGATATCAACCTATGTAAGCGGTCATATTCTTACAAAATATAACGAAAATCTTACCGCTTGCGACTATCTCTTATTCAACTGAATTTCTCGGGCCTGTTCTTTCTGAATATTTTGTAAAATTTGCTTATGTTCACGACGAGTTTGCCAAATAAGAATACCCATTGAGAGCAACGATACGGCATACGAAAGCCAAACATAAAATCCGTAATTACCCATTGAGAAAAACTCACTGATAGATTCAAATTGAAATTGCATAAGTTTTCTCCTTATTTGCTTAATGTTTTCGTCCAAGGGCGTTTACGTTCATCGTTTAATAAAGCGATACGATAACGCCAAATACTAAACCAAGCAGTAAAAATCAAACTGCCGAAAATAGCTAACAATAACGGAATTAACATTTCTACCGCCATTGACGGCTTATCTAATTTGGTAATAGTTGCGCCTTGATGTAACGTATTCCACCATTCTACCGAGAAATGGATAATCGGCAGATTAATGACCCCGACTACGGCTAATACGCCAGCCGCCTTCGCACCGGTTTGTTTATCTTGGAAAGCGGAATAAAGTGCCATTACACCGATATAAAGGAAAAATAGCACTAAAGCCGAAGTTAAACGAGCATCCCATACCCACCAAGTTCCCCACATAGGCTTACCCCAAATCGCACCGGTCGCAAGTGAAATAAATGCGAAAACCAAACCGATTGGAGCCATTGAAATCATCGCAAGGTTTGCTTGGCGAATTTGCCATACTAATGCTACTAATGCGGCAACCGCCATTGAACCATATACGCCCATCGACCAAATTGCCGCAGGTACGTGAATAAAGATAATACGATAACTATCGCCTTGTTGGTAATCTTTAGGCGCAAACCCAAGTCCCCAGACAAATGCGACCGCTAACATCATAAAACTTAACCAACCTAATGCCGGCTGGATTTTCCCTAACAATCGATATTGTGTTTCCGATTTAGCATAGGGGTGAAGCCATTTCCACATAACATCTCCGAATTACAAAAAATACTAAAAATCTGACCGCTTATTTAATTATTGAAGGCTTATTCTCAATGCGCCTGCTATCGCAAAAGGTGAGAATGTAAGCGTTAAAGCTAAAATCGCACCGATAATGGCAAGCTGCCCGCTATATCCCATATTCAATGTTGCCGCTTCCAATACTGCCGCAGCAAAAATCAATACCGGTAAAAACAAGGGTAAAATCAATAAACTTAATAAGGTTCCGCCCTTACGCAAACCGACTGTTAAAGCGACACCTATCGCACCTAAACAGCTAAGAATCGGTGTACCGAGTAATAAGGTTAGTACCAATGCCCACCACACATTCGTTTCTAACGAAAGTAAAATCGCTGCGACCGGCGAAAGTAAAATTAACGGTAACCCCGTTAGTAGCCAATGCGCAATCACTTTAGCTAATGCAACTTGCGGTAAACCGATAGGCAATAACATAAGTTGCTCGAGAGAACCGTCCAGATAGTCATCACGGAATAATCTTTCAAACGATAATAAAGCAGAAAGCAATGCCGCAACCCATGCCACCCCCGGAGCAATTTTTCCTAATAATTCAGGGTTTGGTCCCATCAATAACGGGAACAAGGTAATCACAATCAAAAAAAACCAAAGAGGATTCAGAATCTCCGCCGGTTTACGCAAAGCGATTGTTAATTCTCGTTGAATAATAGTAAATAGAATCATAGTTTAAACTGATCCAAAGATAAGGTTTTAACTTTATTACTTTCCGCCGCTTGATGACTGGTAAAAATGACTATACCGCCATTCTCACAATGTTGTTCAATGTGAGCAATTAAGTCCGTAACACCTTTTTTATCAATCGCAGTAAAAGGTTCATCCAAAATCCACAGTTTTTGCTTTGTCAGCCATAATTTCGCTAATGCAACCCGACGTTGTTGCCCAGCGGAAAGATATGAACAAGCCAGATCTTCTCTTCCAATCAAACCGACTTTATCTAAAGCATTCCATAACGTTTCATCATCTAATGCTAATCCTTGGATCTTCTGATAAAAACGTAAATTTTCCCAAGGAGAAAGCTCCGGTTTTACCCCCGCATGATGCGCTAAATAAAATAATTCCGAATAATATTCATCACGTTGTTTTTGGATAGGAATATCATTCCATAGCACACATCCTTCGGCCGGTATGGCAAGCCCTGCAAGAATACGTAATAAACTAGTTTTCCCTATCCCGTTATGCCCCTCAATTTGAACCCACTCACCTGATGCAACGGAAAAATTACAATTTTCAAATAAACGATTTTCACCTCGTTCACAAGCAAGATTAGTAATAGTTAATTGATTAGCATGTATCATAACAATGAATAATAAGAAAAAGATAGGCAAAGTTTAACATAAGAGGGAGATTTAACGTAGCCATATCATTACCTCTTTAGAGGTAATAAGCGGTTAAATTTAACAAATTTTTTGCAAATTTTGATAGGAATCAAATCGCTTTACAAACCAAGAATTTCTTTCACAAAAGGAACGGTCAATTTGCGTTGAGCCTGCAAAGAAGCGCGATCCAATCGTTCCAATTCGACAGATAATGTATGTAGATCTCGATCTAATCGTTTTAATAAGAAATTGGCAACTTCATCAGAAAGTTCCATTCCCTTTTGATACGCATTTCGTTGCAAAATGATTCGCTTTTGTTCATCACTTAAATCACTTAATTGATAAACCTCTCCCCAAGTAAGGCGGGAACGTAAATCCGGTAAATTAATTCTTAATTGATGCGGCGGGCAATCCGCACTAATTAGTAGCAATGTTTTATGATTGCTACCAAATAACCCTTGTTGTTCGCGAATCTGATTAAAAAGATTAAAAATAGCAAGTTCCCAAGTTTCATCACCGGCAACCACTTGAATATCATCCAAACAAATCACATCTAATTGCTCGGCGTTATCCAAAACCATTGGCGAAAAATATTGTGATTTTTCTAAAGGAATATAGCTGGAAGTTTGCTGATTCAGTAAATAATGATTACTTACCGCTTTTAGGAGATGACTCTTACCACTACTTTTTCCTCCCCAAATATAAAAGAAAGGCTGTTGTACATCGACAAAATTTTGACGTAACGAATCCACCAGTACAAGACTGTTTTCCGCATAGAAATTCTCAAAAGTTTCATCATCAATTTGATGAATCGGTAGTGGTAGTTGCAAAGAGATATTAAAGCCCTATAAAAATGATTAACTTTAAAAGAATAACGGAAAAGAATGGTTTTGAGAAGTAGGCAGATAAAATATATTGTCTTGAGCCACTAATAGCATTCTATTTTGAAAAGAAAAAACAGCGTGCAAAAAGAGAAAAATTTGCAAAAGCAAAAACCCCGTAGTTATCTCTAACCACAGGGTTCCTTTTGCTTCGCTTTCGCTCTCGCGCTAATTTCAATCTGGCGATGCCCTACTCTCACATGGGGAAACCCCACACTACCATCGGCGTTACTGCGTTTTACTTCTGAGTTCGGAATGGAGTCAGGTAGAGCCACAGCACTCTGGTCGCCAGAATATTCTGTCGATGACTTCGGCTATCGCCTTCGTCTTTATCTGTCTTTTTCTTTGTTCTTTATCTGCTTTTTATTCGCACTTTAAATTCGAAACAAGCTGTTCACTGATTTTCTAGTCTTTAGTCTTTCGTTCTTTGTTTAGTTTCTTAACTTCACGCCCAAAAACACTTGAGCGTTGTATAGTTAAGCCTCTCGGGCAATTAGTATGTGTTAGCTCAACGTATCACTACGCTTACACACCACACCTATCTACGTCGTAGTCTCCAACAACCCTTACAGTCTTATAGACTGGGAGAACTCATCTTGAGGCAAGTTTCGTGCTTAGATGCTTTCAGCACTTATCTCTTCCGCATGTAGCTACCCAGCAATGCCTCTGGCGAGACAACTGGAACACCAGTGATGCGTCCACTCCGGTCCTCTCGTACTAGGAGCAGCCCCTCTCAATTCTCCAACGCCCACGGCAGATAGGGACCGAACTGTCTCACGACGTTCTAAACCCAGCTCGCGTACCACTTTAAATGGCGAACAGCCATACCCTTGGGACCTACTTCAGCCCCAGGATGTGATGAGCCGACATCGAGGTGCCAAACACCGCCGTCGATATGAACTCTTGGGCGGTATCAGCCTGTTATCCCCGGAGTACCTTTTATCCGTTGAGCGATGGCCCTTCCATTCAGAACCACCGGATCACTATGACCTGCTTTCGCACCTGCTCGACTTGTCTGTCTCGCAGTTAAGCTTGCTTATACCATTGCACTAACCTCACGATGTCCGACCGTGATTAGCAAACCTTCGTGCTCCTCCGTTACGCTTTGGGAGGAGACCGCCCCAGTCAAACTACCCACCAGACACTGTCCGAGACCGCGTTCCGCAATCTTCGTTAGAACATCAAACGTTAAAGGGTGGTATTTCAAGGACGCCTCCACAATCACTGGCGTGACTGCTTCAAAGGCTCCCACCTATCCTACACATCAAAATTCAATGTTCAGTGTCAAGCTATAGTAAAGGTTCACGGGGTCTTTCCGTCTAGCCGCGGGTACACCGCATCTTCACGGCGATTTCAATTTCACTGAGTCTCGGGTGGAGACAGCCTGGCCATCATTATGCCATTCGTGCAGGTCGGAACTTACCCGACAAGGAATTTCGCTACCTTAGGACCGTTATAGTTACGGCCGCCGTTTACTGGGGCTTCGATCAGGAGCTTCTCTTGCGATAACACCATCAATTAACCTTCCAGCACCGGGCAGGCATCACACCCTATACGTCCACTTTCGTGTTTGCAGAGTGCTGTGTTTTTAATAAACAGTTGCAGCCAGCTGGTATCTTCGACCGGTTCAACCTTCGTGAGTAAATCACTACAATCTACGCCGGCGCACCTTCTCCCGAAGTTACGGTGCTATTTTGCCTAGTTCCTTCACCCGAGTTCTCTCAAGCGCCTGAGTATTCTCTACCTGACCACCTGTGTCGGTTTATAGTACGGTTTAGATAAACCTGAAGCTTAGTGGCTTTTCCTGGAAGCGTGGTATCGGTAACTTCATCTCCGTAGAGACTCGTCATCACTTCTCGGTGTTATGTACATCCGGATTTGCCTAAATGTACCACCTACCGGCTTAAACAGACATCCAACAGTCTGATTACCTAACCTTCTCCGTCCCCACATCGCAGTTTATCCAAGTACGGGAATATTAACCCGTTTCCCATCGACTACGCTTTTCAGCCTCGCCTTAGGGGCCGACTCACCCTGCCCCGATTAACGTTGGACAGGAACCCTTGGTCTTCCGGCGAACGAGTTTTTCACTCGTTTTGTCGTTACTTATGTCAGCATTCGCACTTCTGATACGTCCACCAAACTTCTCAATTCAGCTTCATCCGCTTACAGAACGCTCCCCTACCCAACAATGTTTCCATTGATGCCGCAGCTTCGGTGACTAGTTTTAGCCCCGTTACATCTTCCGCGCAGGCCGACTCGACTAGTGAGCTATTACGCTTTCTTTAAATGGTGGCTGCTTCTAAGCCAACATCCTAGCTGTCTAAGCCTTCCCACTTCGTTTCCCACTTAACTAGTACTTTGGGACCTTAGCTGGCGGTCTGGGTTGTTTCCCTCTCCACGACGGACGTTAGCACCCGCCGTGTGTCTCCTGAGTATCACTCTTCGGTATTCGCAGTTTGCATCGGGTTGGTAATCCGGGATGGACCCCTAGCCGAAACAGTGCTCTACCCCCGAAGGTGTCCGCTCAAGGCTCTACCTAAATAGATTTCGGGGAGAACCAGCTATCTCCCGGTTTGATTGGCCTTTCACCCCCAGCCACAAGTCATCCGCTAATTTTTCAACATTAGTCGGTTCGGTCCTCCAATTAGTGTTACCCAATCTTCAACCTGCCCATGGCTAGATCACCGGGTTTCGGGTCTATACCTTGCAACTCTTCGCCCAGTTAAGACTCGGTTTCCCTTCGGCTCCCTTATTCAGTTAACCTCGCTACAAAATATAAGTCGCTGACCCATTATACAAAAGGTACGCAGTCACAAGATTTCTCTCGCTCCCACTGCTTGTACGTACACGGTTTCAGGTTCTATTTCACTCCCCTCACTGGGGTTCTTTTCGCCTTTCCTTCACAGTACTGGTTCACTATCGGTCAATCAGGAGTATTTAGCCTTGGAGGATGGTCCCCCCTTCTTCAAACAGGATTTCTCGTGTCCCGCCCTACTTATCGTTAGCTTAGTACCATCGTAATGTTTTCGGATACGGGATTATCACCCTCTACGATTGAGCTTCCCAGCTCATTCTCCTAACAAAACGATTATCACTAACAGGCTCTTCCGCTTTCGCTCGCCGCTACTTACAGAATCTCGGTTGATTTCTTTTCCTCGGGGTACTTAGATGTTTCAGTTCTCCCGGTTTGCCTTATTAAGCTATGGATTCACTTAATAATACTAGATTCTTCATCTAGTGGGTTTCCCCATTCGGATATCTTGGATTAAACGCTTCTTATCAACTCATCCAAGCTTTTCGCAGATTAGCACGTCCTTCTTCGCCTCTGATTGCCAAGGCATCCACCGTGTACGCTTAGTCACTTAACTATACAACCTCAAATGTTCTTGTTCTTTCAAACTTTTACATTTAACGTGTTGATTAATTCAACTAAACACTTGACTGCTTTTGTTCAGTCAAGATTTTTTTACTACTCAGACTTTCAATCTATTCGTTAGCACTTTCGCTTTAACGAACTTGAAAAATCTCTCAGTTTTTCAGCTTGTTTCCAATTTTTTAAAGAACAATTCAGACAACAAAAGTCATCTTTAAATGGCGTCCCCACGGGGATTCGAACCCCGGTTACCGCCGTGAAAGGGCGATGTCCTAGGCCTCTAGACGATGGGGACAACATTTAAAGATGCTCTCCACTTTGCCATTTGAGCGCAATATTTTACGTTAAATACCGTTATCTTTCAATAACTTTTCATCTCATCTAACCTAAACGCTCATTCATTCATCAAACAATCTGTGTGAGCACTCGCTGTCGCTTAATTCTTGGTAAGGAGGTGATCCAACCGCAGGTTCCCCTACGGTTACCTTGTTACGACTTCACCCCAGTCATGAATCATACCGTGGTAAACGCCCCCCTTGCGGTTAAGCTATCTACTTCTGGTACAACCCACTCCCATGGTGTGACGGGCGGTGTGTACAAGGCCCGGGAACGTATTCACCGCAACATTCTGATTTGCGATTACTAGCGATTCCGACTTCATGGAGTCGAGTTGCAGACTCCAATCCGGACTTAGACGTACTTTGTGAGATTTGCTCCATGTCGCCATATTGCTTCCCTCTGTATACGCCATTGTAGCACGTGTGTAGCCCTACTCGTAAGGGCCATGATGACTTGACGTCATCCCCACCTTCCTCCAGTTTATCACTGGCAGTCTCCTTTGAGTTCCCGGCCGAACCGCTGGCAACAAAGGATAAGGGTTGCGCTCGTTGCGGGACTTAACCCAACATTTCACAACACGAGCTGACGACAGCCATGCAGCACCTGTCTCAGAGCTCCCGAAGGCACTCCCGTATCTCTACAGGATTCTCTGGATGTCAAGAGTAGGTAAGGTTCTTCGCGTTGCATCGAATTAAACCACATGCTCCACCGCTTGTGCGGGCCCCCGTCAATTCATTTGAGTTTTAACCTTGCGGCCGTACTCCCCAGGCGGTCGATTTATCACGTTAGCTTCGGGCACCAGTCTCAAAGACCAATCCCCAAATCGACAGCGTTTACAGCGTGGACTACCAGGGTATCTAATCCTGTTTGCTCCCCACGCTTTCGCACATGAGCGTCAGTACATTCCCAAGGGGCTGCCTTCGCCTTCGGTATTCCTCCACATCTCTACGCATTTCACCGCTACACGTGGAATTCTACCCCTCCCTAAAGTACTCTAGTTGACCAGTATGAAATGCAATTCCCAGGTTAAGCCCGGGGCTTTCACATCTCACTTAATCAACCGCCTGCGTGCCCTTTACGCCCAGTTATTCCGATTAACGCTCGCACCCTCCGTATTACCGCGGCTGCTGGCACGGAGTTAGCCGGTGCTTCTTCTGTGACTAACGTCAATTGAATGCCCTATTAAAACATCCACCTTCCTCATCACCGAAAGAACTTTACAACCCGAAGGCCTTCTTCATTCACGCGGCATGGCTGCATCAGGGTTCCCCCCATTGTGCAATATTCCCCACTGCTGCCTCCCGTAGGAGTCTGGACCGTGTCTCAGTTCCAGTGTGGCTGGTCATCCTCTCAGACCAGCTAGAGATCGTCGGCTTGGTAGGCCTTTACCCCACCAACTACCTAATCCCACTTGGGCTCATCTCATGGCATGTGGCCCGAAGGTCCCACACTTTAATCCTAAGATATTACGCGGTATTAGCTACAGTTTCCCGTAGTTATCCCCCTCCATAAGCCAGATTCCCAAGCATTACTCACCCGTCCGCCACTCGTCACCCAAGGAGCAAGCTCCTTTGTGCTACCGTTCGACTTGCATGTGTTAAGCCTGCCGCCAGCGTTCAATCTGAGCCATGATCAAACTCTTCAATTCAAAAAGTTTAATCGCTCAATATACTGCTTAGCTAAGTTCACTTCCCTTACCTAACCAAGTTAAGTAAAAAGAAAAATATGAATTTCTAGTTTAAGCACCTATTAAGACTTCAAGTTTTAAATAATTTTTTAAAATCAAGTCAATCAACAAGTGCCCACACAGATTGTCTGATATATTGTTAAAGAGCAAAAAAGAACGACGCACTGCATTTACTTCTCGTTCACAACAGCGCGTCGTTGTGTGAGGTGCATTATAGAGAAATTCACATTCCTTGCAAGTACTTTTTGCAAAAAAATCTTGAAAAAGTTATCAAAAGAACACATTTAACACAATTCGAATATTTTTTATTATTTTTTTGTTAAAAAAGTAACAAATCCAATCTTTAAACAGTAAATTAGTTCATTCTTACTTTTCCTAAAAATTCACTTTCTTTTTCTAAAATTAATCGCTACATTCCGTATAACTTATTTATATAGAGGTAAATATTATGCAAAAAGAACATTTTATTGGTTTAGGCGTAGCCGGAAATTTTGCCGGTCATTTAGAACAAGCGGGTGAAGCGGCTGATTTCTTGCAAGTAAAGACGGAAGAAGCAATTCAACCGAAAGCGATTTTTCCTTTCTATGTACCAAGCCAAACTTTAAACTCAACGGAACAATTCCTCGCAACTTATCCCTTATCTCACGATACGATTACTTTTCCAAATGATGCCGACAATTTGCAAATTGAACCTGAAGTTGCACTGATTTGCAAAATTGAATATCAAAACAATCAAGTCATAGCCCTCAAGCCTACTCATTTTGCCGCTTACAATGACTGCTCTATCCGCCGCCCTAATGCACGTAAAATTTGTGAAAAGAAAAATTGGGGCAACGCGTCAAAAGGGATTTCTGAAACACTTATTCCTTTAGATCATTTTGCACAGGGTTGCGTTTTAGATAATTACCATATCGCTTGTTTCCATAAACGTGACGGTGAACTTAATGTATATGGCGAAGACAGCCCTGCAGTAAGCTATAGTTATTTTCATCAAAAACTGCTGAACTGGATTGTAGACAAGATGAATAACCAACCGGATCAAGGACCGATGAATCATATTGCAGAATTACTTAAACAAGCGAATTACCCGACAAAAGCGGTAATTAGTATTGGTGCTACTCGCTATACTGAATTTGGCGAAAGCAACTTCCTGCAAGTTGGCGATACAAGTATTGTCGTGGTCTATGATGCTAAAAAATATTCGCATGAGCAAATTATAGCAATGGCTGAAACCGAAAAATTTGCCGAAGATATTTCTGCCTTGGTTCAACGTGTCCGTTAATCTTTTGATAAGCGGTCATATTTGGAGTGAAATTTGCAAAAAATTTGTTAAATTTGACTATTTCTTTTTCATTGTGAGATAAAAAATGTGAACCGCTTGGCATTTCTAGGCTAAATTATTTGCAGGAAAATTATAATTTAGCTATCTTGAACAAGTTAATACAATAGACTTAAAGGTATATTTATGACAAATGCAGAACTCTTTGGTGAAGGCATAAACCTAATGATTTCAGGAATGGGCTTCGTGTTACTTTTCCTAATTGTTTTGATTTATGCAATTAGTTTTATTTCTACACTAATCAATAAATACTTCCCAGAACCTATCTCCGCTCCAGTAGCAAAACCTGCGCCAAGCGCAACTCCAGCTAACGATTTAGAACATTTACGCCCCGTGATTGCGGCTGCTATTGCCCATCATCGTCGCCAACAAGGATTAAAATAATAGAGGATTTTTATCATGACTACTCAAAATAAAAAAATTGCGATTACTGATGTTGTTTTACGTGACGCACACCAATCTTTATTTGCGACACGATTACGCTTAGACGATATGCTACCGATTGCAGCCGAATTGGATAAAATCGGTTATTGGTCTTTAGAAGCATGGGGCGGTGCAACATTTGATAGCTGTATCCGTTTTTTAGGCGAAGATCCTTGGGTACGTTTGCGTGAATTAAAAAAAGCAATTCCGAATACACCACTGCAAATGTTATTACGCGGACAAAATTTATTGGGTTACCGCCATTATGCGGATGATGTGGTAGATCGTTTTGTAGAACGTTGTGTAAAAAACGGTATGGATGTATTCCGTGTATTCGACGCGTTAAATGACCCTCGCAATATGCAGGCTGCATTACAATCGGTTAAAAAACACGGCGGGCATGCACAAGGCACGTTAAGCTATACCACCAGTCCGGTACACACCTTACAAACGTGGTTAGACGTAACCGAACAATTATTGGAAATCGGGGTAGATTCACTTGTTATCAAAGATATGTCAGGTATCTTAACCCCAATGGCTGCGTACGAATTAGTCAGTGAAATTAAGAAACGTTATGACGTAGAGCTTCACTTACACTGCCACTCAACCACTGGTATGGCGGAAATGGCATTATTAAAAGCGATTGAAGCAGGTGTTGATGGTGTGGATACTTCTATTTCTTCAATGTCCGGTACTTACGGTCATCCGGCAACCGAATCTATTGTCGCAACACTTCAAGGCACACCTTATGACACCGGTTTAAATATTCCTCAACTTGAAAAAATCTCAGCTTACTTCCGTGACGTTCGTAAAAAATATGCGAAATTTGAAGGTCAGTTACGTGGTGTAGACAGCCGTATTTTAGTAGCACAAGTGCCGGGCGGTATGCTAACCAACCTTGAAAGCCAGTTAAAACAACAAAATGCAAGTGACAAACTTGATCTTGTATTACAAGAAATCCCTCGCGTCCGTGAAGATCTCGGTAATATTCCACTTGTGACGCCAACTTCACAAATCGTCGGTACTCAAGCAGTCATGAACGTGTTAATGGGCGAGCGTTATAAAACTATCGCCAAAGAAACTGCCGGTATTTTAAAAGGCGAATACGGTCGTACGCCTGCACCGGTTAATAAAGTACTACAAGAACGTGTGCTTGAAGGTGCTACGCCGATTACCGATCGTCCGGCAAACCATATCGCCCCGGAAATTGACAAATTAGTAGCGGAAGTAACTGCACAGGCTAAAGAGAAAGGCATTACGCTTTCAGAAAATGCGATTGATGACGTGCTAATCGTGGCGTTATTCCAACAAGTCGGTTGGAAATTCTTAGAAAATCGTAATAATCCGGCAGCATTCGAACCGGCTCCGACTGCAGAATCCGCTAAACCGGTTCAGGCAGCAGCACCAAAAGCACAACCGCAATCAGGTCCTGCAGTTTATACAGTTGAACTTGAAGGCAAAGCCTTTGTCGTGAAAGTAAGCGAGGGTGGTGATATTACTAATATTGCACCGACAGCACCAGCTACCGCACCACAAGTTGTAGCACCGGCTGCTGCAACCAGTGCAAATGCTGAACCGGTTAAAGCGCCGATGGCGGGTAACATTCTTAAAGTGGAAGTAAGCGAAGGTCAGCAAGTGGCGGAAGGTGATGTGTTACTCATTCTTGAAGCAATGAAAATGGAAACACAAATTTGTGCAGCCAAAGCCGGTAAGGTTCAAGGTATTGCGATAAAACAAGGTGATGTCGTTGCCGTTGATCAAGTATTAATGAATCTTGCTTAAACAATAGGGAGTTGATATGGAAAGTATTATCGCTCTGTTTCAGGGCATGGGCATTATGCATATGGAGCTAGGACAAGCCATTATGATTGCGGTAAGTCTATTATTGCTCTGGCTTGCAATTGCCCGTGGCTTTGAACCGCTCCTTTTACTACCTATAGGCTTCGGCGGTTTGTTATCTAATATTCCGGAAGCCGGTTTGGCAATGACCGCTTTAGATAATCTGTTACATCACGGCACAACCGAACAATTTGCGATTATCGCTGCAAAAGTGAATAGCGCAAGTTTGGATGTAAACAGTATTAAAGAAGCGATTGCATTAGCCGCACCTTCGGTACAAAACGAGTTAGAAGTGATTGCCGGAGATATGGGCTATACCGCCGGTGTGTTAGCGTTATTCTATAAAGTGGCAATCGGTTATGGGGTTGCTCCGCTCATCATCTTTATGGGTGTCGGTGCAATGACAGATTTCGGTCCGCTATTAGCCAACCCTCGTACGCTCTTATTAGGTGCAGCGGCACAATTCGGCATTTTCGCCACCGTACTCGGTGCTTTAGGTTTGAACTGGTTAGGTATTATTGACTTTACCCTACCGCAAGCGGCCGCGATTGGTATTATCGGTGGTGCGGACGGCCCGACCGCAATCTATCTGGCAAGTAAACTTGCGCCTGAATTACTCGGTGCGATTGCAGTAGCGGCTTACTCTTATATGGCGCTAGTACCGTTGATTCAGCCGCCGATTATGAAAGCGTTAACTACAGATGCCGAACGTAAAATCCGTATGGTGCAATTACGCACAGTAAGCAATCGAGAAAAAATTCTGTTCCCGATTATCTTGCTCTTACTCGTGGCGTTATTATTGCCAGATGCGGCACCGTTACTCGGTATGTTCTGTTTCGGTAACTTAATGCGTGTCAGCGGTGTGGTAGAACGTTTAAATGATACGGCTCAAAACGCGCTGATCAATATCGTGACGATTTTCCTTGGCTTATCGGTCGGTGCGAAATTAGTGGCGGATAAATTCCTACAACCACAAACCTTAGGCATTTTAGTATTAGGGGTGATTGCTTTCGGTATCGGTACCGCCAGCGGTGTATTAATGGCGAAATTGATGAACAAGTTCAGCAAAAATAAAATTAACCCGCTTATCGGTTCTGCCGGTGTTTCTGCCGTGCCAATGGCAGCACGTGTATCAAATAAAGTCGGTTTGGAATATGACAAACAAAACTTCTTATTAATGCACGCTATGGGACCAAACGTAGCCGGTGTAATCGGTTCTGCAATCGCAGCCGGTGTAATGTTGAAATATATTGCGGCAATGTAGCTATAGATATTGAGCATAAAGCGGTCTATTTTGAAGAAATTCTTGCAAATTTCTCCTCAAAACAGACCGCTTACTTTTTATGGCGTTTCATTATAAAATAACGACCTTTTATAACATTGAGGATTTACTTTTATGACATACCCTGCTTGCCCGAAATGTAAAGGCGAAAATACTTATCACGATTCTATTCAATTTGTTTGCCCTGATTGTGCTCACGAATGGACGGGCGAAGAAATTGAAGAACAAGATGAAGACCAGCTAATTGTAAAAGATAGCAACGGTAATTTATTAGCTGACGGTGATGATGTACTGTTAATTAAAGATTTAAAACTCAAAGGTTCGTCCGAAGTATTGAAAAAGGGTACGAAATTCAAAGGTATCCGCTTAGTGAATGGTGACCATAACGTAGATTGCGGCAAAATTATGCTGAAATCCGAATTTCTGAAAAAAGCATAATTTACCTATTCATTTAACAGATTTTAAACGCTCACTTCGGTGGGCGTTTTTCTTTCATCGTTTATACTTATTATTGAGATAGTTATTATAGATTAAAACTATTGATCATACTCAAAAAATATATCACTCTTTTTAGGGATAATGTAATCTCAATTTCAAGGAGATTTATTTATGAAAAAATATTTACTTTCGGCATTAGCCGCTGCCGGCATCGGCTATTTCTCACTGGTGGGTTATGCCTATTGGTTTGACAAAGAGCAAGCGCCTAAATTATTGGCATCCGCAGATTTACCCGAATCGCATAAAGCGGTAGCTGGAGTGATGTTCGAAAACGGTTGTCAATATTGTCACTCACCTAATGTTGAATTACCGGCTTATACCAAATTACCTATTGCAGGTCAGGTTATCGCTGAAGATATTGAAAAAGGTATTAAGTTCTTCCGTCTTGATCACCTTATCGAAGGAATGAAAGATCCGAGCAAACTTTCAGAAGCTGATCTTGCTAAATTAGAACAAGTTATTCGCAACGATGAAATGCCGGTTGCTAAATATATTCATGTACACTGGGGTTCACGTCCTGACGAAGCTCAGAAAAAAATCATTTTAGATTGGATCACAGCGCAACGCCAAGCGCATTTCCTACCTAAAGCGGAAGGCGCAGACGCTACCCGCTTAGTTCAACCGATTCCTGATAAATTAGCGACAGATCCGCATAAAGTCGCTTTAGGTGAAGGACTTTATTTTGACGGACGTTTGTCTGATGACGGTACGATTCAATGTCATACTTGTCACCAACTTGCACAAGCAGGGGTGGATAATTTACCAGTATCGGAAGGGATTAACGGTCTAAAAGGCGGGATCAACGCACCTACGGTATTTAATGCCGCATTTAATAAATGGCAATTCTGGGACGGTCGTGAGAAAACCTTAGCGGATCAAGCGGGCGGTCCACCGGTAAACCCGGTTGAAATGGGTTCAAAAAACTGGGATGAAATTCTCGCCAGACTCAGTAAAGACGAAGAATTTATGAAACGTTTCCACGAGATTTACCCGACTCTTACGCAAGCGAACGTCACCGATGCAATCGGTGAATATGAAAAAACGCTTATTACGCCGAACAGTGCATTCGACCGCTTCTTAAAAGGCGAGCAAAATGCGCTAACCGACGTACAAAAACGTGGCTATGAACATTTCAAAAATGCGAAATGTGATACTTGCCATACCGGTACGGCAATGGGCGGACAATCATTCGAATATATGGGCTTATATGCCGATTACTTCAAAGATCGCGGTACGGAATTAACCGAAGCGGACCAAGGACGTTATGCCTTTACGAAAGATCCGAGCGATATGCATCGCTTCAAAGTACCGACTTTACGTAACGTAGCATTAACCGCACCATATATGCACGATGCAACTGCGAAAGACTTAAAAGAAGCGGTTCGTATCATGGGTATTTACCAAAGCAATAAGAACTTCTCTGAAACCGAACTCAATGAGATTGTTGCTTTCTTAGAATCACTGACCGGTGAATTCAAAGGTAAATTACTAACCAATGAAAAAATGAAATAATTTCATATAAAAACAAGCGGTGGGATTTCTGCAAGATTTTGCAAAAATGCCACCGCTTTTTCTTACTTTCTTTTCGATATTACATATCCGAAATTATTTATCCTATTAGGTTTTTATCCTAGTGAGAGCATAAAAACCTCGCACTTTACTTTTTTAATCTGTCATTAAGTTGCCATAATTCCTTGTTATCTTTGTTACATGCCAATGCACATATGTGGATTTGAACTAACAGAATTAACGATAGCGAGGTAAAAAATGAAACGCTTATTCACCAAAACCGCATTAATCACCGCCGTTGCTTTAAGTACACCGGCTTACGCCGTAACAGAAATTCAGTGGTGGCACTCTATGGGAGGCGCATTAAACGAATGGGTCAATGATTTAGCCCAGCAGTTTAATGAGAGCCAACAGGAATATAAAGTTGTTCCGGTTTTCAAAGGTGAATATCCCGAATCTATGGCAGCCGGTATTGCAGCAGTAAGAGCAGGTAATGCCCCGGACATTTTACAAGTATATGAAGTGGGTACGGCTTCTATGATTTATGCGAAAGATGTAACGAAGTCCGTATCTCAAATCATGAAAAATGCCGGTGTGAAATTTAGCCCGTCCGATTATATCCCCGCTGTTAGCAGTTACTACACCGCCCCTAACGGTGAAATGTTATCTCTTCCATTCAATAGCTCCACAACCGTTCTCTACTACAATAAAGATAGTTTCAAAAAAGCCGGTTTAGATCCTGAAAAAGCGCCCAAAACTTGGAAAGATGTACGTGACGTGACAGAACAATTGAAAAAATCAGGGAGTTCTTGTCCGCTTACTGTTTCTTGGACAGGTTGGACACAATTAGAAAGTTTTTCAGCATGGCACGATGTACCCTTTGCAACGAAAAATAACGGTTTCGACGGCTTAGATACCGAATTGGCTTTCAATTCTCCATTGCACGTTCGTCATATTGATAATTTAGCGGATATGGCGAAAAACGGACTATTTATTTATAAAGGTCGTGAAAGTGCTTCACAACCGGCTTTCGTATCAGGTGAATGTGCGATTTTCATCGGTTCGTCAGGTTCTTATTCCGGCATTAAGCGTGATGCTAAATTTACTTTCGGGGAATCGACGTTACCTTATTACGAGGATGTGAAAGGTGCGCCGCAAAATACGATTATCGGTGGTGCAAGCTTATGGGTACTCGCCGGCAAACCCGAATCTCACTATAAAGGTATTGCACAATTCTTCGATTTCCTTTCTCAGCCTCAAGTCCAAGCAAATAGCCATATGCGTACCGGATATTTACCGGTTACGTTAAAAGCGTATGAAATCACGGAACAATCCGGTTTCTATAAACAAAATCCGGGAACAGATGTGCCGGTAGAGCAAATGGTACGCAAAACAACCGAACGTACTCGTGGTATTCGTCTAGGTAATATGCCTCAAATTCGTACGATTGTAGATGAAGAACTGGAACAAGTTTGGAGTGGCAAAAAAACGGCACAACAAGCGTTAGATAGTGCTGTAAAACGCGGTAATGAATTACTGGAACGTTTTAGAGCCGTTAATAAATAATCTACCTATATTCTCCCATTTAGGACTTATCCGAATGGGAGATATTGCTTTTATACGTAGGAAGAAATATGACTCGATATACAGGATACCGTTTTCTGCCTTGGTTCTTATTGATGCCCCAATTGCTGATTATCGGTATTTTTTTCTATTGGCCGGCGATACAAGCGTTGTATCAATCATTTCAAATGCAAGATATATTCGGTACCACGACTTATTGGGTAGGCTTGGATAATTTTAAACGTCTTTGGCATGATCCAACGTATTGGGATTCAATTTATACCACCCTTTATTTTTCCTTATGGGTAACTTTGCTTGCCTTGCTTCTCTCTTTACTGACCGCATTCTTTATGTACAGAGTCGTAAAAGGTGCAGTCTATTACCGTACATTTTTAATTTTACCTTATGCCATATCGCCAATTATCGTAGGCGTTTTATGGGCATTTATGTTTTCTCCTTCTTTCGGTGTAATTGCCTATCTCTTAAAACATATCGGCATTGACTGGAACCATCAAATGAACGACTCACAAGCGATGTGGTTGGTCATTCTCGCATCCGTTTGGAAACAAATTTCTTATAATTTTCTATTTTTCTACGCCGGATTACAGGCAATTCCCAAATCGCTTATTGAAGCCGCAGCCATTGATGGCGCCGGACCGTGGAAACGTTTTTTTACGATTCAGTTACCGCTGTTATGGCCGACGACATTCTTTCTCTGCGTAATTAATATCGTCTATGCCTTTTTTGATACCTTCGCCATTATCGATTCACTAACCAAAGGCGGACCGGGAAAATCGACATCGACCTTAGTTTATCGTATTTATGTAGAAGGCTTTATGTCTATGGATTACGGCAGCTCTGCGGCCCAATCCGTCATCTTAATGGCGGCAGTATTACTACTTACTCTCATTCAATTCCGCTATATGGATCAAAAAGGAGGGCATTAATTATGGTTGAAAATCGCCCTTGGTTAAATTTTTTCTCCCATTGCAGCCTATGGCTTGCTATTTTACTGATCTGTTTCCCGATCTATTTGGCTTTTATCGCTTCTACCCATACGGCAACAGATGTTGTAGCCGTGCCGATATCGCTATTGCCCGGTGATCAACTGATACAAAATTATACCACTGCGCTTGTCGGCAATGATTCCTCAGACGGTGCATTATCCGTATCTCGTATGTTATGGGTAACATTTACCATGACGCTCTTAATCGCAATAGGCAAAATCAGTATTTCTTTATTATCCGCCTTTGCGATTGTGTATTTCCGCTTTCCGCTACGAGGGCTGGTTTTCGGACTCATATTCGTAACTTTAATGTTACCGGTTGAAGTTCGGATTATTCCGACTTATGAAGTCGTAGTGAACCTAGGTATGATCAATAGCTATGCCGGATTAACCATTCCACTCATAGCCTCCGCTACAGCTACATTCTTATTTCGCCAATTCTTCGCCACCGTACCGCAAGAATTGTTGGAAGCGTCAAAAATGGACGGTGCAAAAGCAATGACATTTTTTAAAGATATTCTCGTCCCGCTTTCTATACCTAGTATTGCGGCATTATTTGTCATTCAGTTTATCTATGGTTGGAACCAATACCTATGGCCCTTGCTAATGACTACAAGTGAAGAGATGTTTTCACTCGGTATCGGTTTACGTCAAATGATAGATTCCGGCGGTGGACCAATTAACTGGAATATTGTGATGGCAAGCGTCATTTTAATGCTGATTCCTCCGACCGTCGTGATCTTATTGATGCAAAAATGGCTTGTTAAAGGGCTTATTGATTCAGAAAAATAATTATTCAAGGAAATAATGTTATGGCAACACTAGTGTTAAAAAATATCACGAAACATTACGGCACGACGAAAAAACCTCAAGATTTAATTTTAAAAGGCATTGATATACAAGTTGAACCGGGGGAATTTATTGTAGTCGTCGGACCGTCCGGCTGCGGTAAATCCACCTTATTAAGAATTGTTGCAGGCTTAGAAACGCCGACAAGCGGTGAAATTATCATCGGAAATTGCAATGTGACCGAATTAGAGCCGTCACAACGTAATATTGCCATGGTGTTTCAAAATTACGCTCTCTATCCGCACATGACGGTACGTGAAAATATGTCTTACGGAATCAAGTTAGCGAAAATGCCGGCGGAAGAAATTGAGCAACGTATTGCCGAAGCCGCCAAAATGCTAGATATCGAAGCCCATTTAGATAAGAAACCGAAAGAATTATCGGGCGGACAGCGGCAACGTGTTGCAATGGGTAGAGCCATTGTGCGTAAACCACAATTATTTCTGTTTGATGAACCGCTCTCAAATTTAGATGCAAAATTACGTACATCGACACGCTTAGAAATTCGCCGCCGTCATAATAAAATCGGCGTAACTTCACTCTATGTTACCCATGACCAAACGGAAGCAATGACTCTGGCGGATCGTATCATTGTGATGAATAAAGGGAAAATCGAGCAATTTGATACGCCAGAGAATATTTTTTCTTATCCGGCATCGACATTTGTCGCAAACTTCATCGGTTTACCTGCCATGAATCTATTAAAAGTCCAAGTGAAACAGCATAGGGTTTATTGTGACGGGCAACTATTAAGAGGCGTACCCGTACCGATCAGCATACAAGTACAAGAGGACAGTGATTGGATCTTAGGTATTCGACCCGAGCATATCCGCCTTCTGGATCAAGTAAACGAAACTAGCTGGGAAAGCCATATTTCTACCAGCGAATTGCTTGGCTCGGAACAACTCATTTATGCTGAATTGGGGCAACAGCCGATCATTATTCGTCATAACCAAATCCGCTCAGAACTGTTGCATCATGCTACTGCCGGTGTATTTCATATTGAAGCCGATTTCTCCCAACTACATTGGTTTAATGCGACAACAAATTTACGTCAGGCATAATATAAGAAACTAACGAATTGATATAAAAAGAAAATAAGGATTAACAATGCAATATCCATATCCAAAAATTATCGCCCACCGCGGCGGCGGAAATCAAGCTCCGGAAAATACATTGGCGGCATTTCAACTAGGTATTCAACGAGGATACCGAATGTTTGAATGTGATGCCAAACTTTCTGCCGATGATCTGCTGTTTTTATTACATGATAATACGCTTGAACGCACAACATCAGGACAAGGTAGTGCCAAAATCAATTGGGAACAATTGAACCGACTTGATGCCGGTAGTTGGTTCGGTACAAACTTTACTCAAGAACCCATTCCGCTATTAGAAAGTATTGTACATCTTGTACTGGATAATCATGCTTTTCTTAATGTAGAAATTAAACCAAACCCGGGACAAGATTATAAAACGGGCATGCAATGTGCGAAATTCTTACAACGATTTATCACCTCGGAAGGTATTTGTCCGTTTCTTCTCTCTTCATTTAGCGAAGAAGCCTTACAAGGAGCTTACGATGCGGAAACTACTATTCCTCGCGCATTATTACTGGATAAATGGCGTGATTCGGCATGGGAAAGTATCAGTGCTTTGGAATGTAGCGGCTTTGTACTGAATTATAAAATCGCCACTTCAGAACTTGTTGCCAAATGCCATGCAATTAAACGATTTGTTATGGTTTATACCGCAAATAACGAACAGGATATTAAAACTCTATTTGATAACGGAGTGAACGGCATCATTACTGATAATATGAACCTGGCGAATAGCTTTAATTAATAAACATAGTTCACTAAACATAGTAACGTTTCAGTGAACTATGCTCCTTTATTAAACAACGCCTCAATTTCCTTCGGAAGCAATTTCGGTTCCGGTACGAACAATTGTTTGTGCCGTTGCAGCTCACCTTTCTCCAGCACAATACTGCTTTTGGGCACTTTAAATAACTTGCTTAAATATTTTAATAAATGCGCATTTGCCGCCCCATCAACCGGCGGTGCGGTAATCGCAATTTTAAGTTCGTTATCGTGTAAGCCGACAATTTGATCGCGACTTGCCTTCGGTTGTAAAAAAATCCGCAGGCGGATGCCACACGGATTTTCAATACGTTCTACCGCTTCCATTAAGCGATCGCCCAAAGCACGCCAAATACGCTATAGAAAAGGTTATTTAGCAGAATTAAGCCGAAACCGAGTACCATTACTGAAAAGTCTAACATACCGGTACGCGGTAATAATTTACGGATAAAACCTAATACCGGCTCGGTAATTTGAGCTACCATATAATCTAACGGATGATCGCCACGTGTGACCCAACTCATTAAGGCACGAATTAACGTGGTGAAAAACAAAATCTGCCCGAAAGTTTTTACTACGCCTAATAAGCCTGCTAATACCGCCATTGCAACCGGTACGCCTAGCACAAATTTCTCGAATGCAAGTAATACGAGTGCAATCAGTAATGCGGCGAAATTGATGTTTTTTACGGTCGGAATCACTTTACTTACCGGATTCACTAAGGGTGAAGTAAGGCGTAAAAGTGATTGGGATAACGGCATATAAGGATCAACTTGGCAGAATTGCAGCCAAGTACGTAAAATTAATACGAAGCTAAAAAAGCCGATAATGATTGAAAGAACAGGGGCTAGAAATTCCATCTATCTTCCTCTTATAAAAAATATCTCTATAAACTATTCGGGCGGGAATACACCCGCCCTCATGATAGAAAGCGGTCGGATTTTGCCATTTTTTTGCAAAATTTAACCGCTTGTCGCTCAACATTAGCCTTGAACCGGGTAGTCCCACCAGATGTCGAATAAATCGCTTACTTCAACCTGAGTTAAGCCGTTATTTTCTAACCAAGTTTTTACTAATTGTTGGTGTGATTCATCACATTTGCCTAATTTTTCTAAGCAAACTAAACCTTCCCAGTGTAAGTAACCGCTACCTTCATAAGCTAAACCGTTTGGTTTGATTACTTCTGCGATAAAACGATCTACGGTTAAATCAATTTGATCAATCCCTGTGTTTTCCGCAAATTGGAATTTTACTAAGAAACCTAATTCTTGGAATTCTGCTAAGTGCATTTTTTTACGCTGACGCGCGTTACGTTGAATAGCCATTTGTATCTCCCCTTATTTAATGAGAATGGATAGTTAAAATTAATCGTTAAACCGATTATGCTTGTTTAACGAAATATAAGTCCCACACACCGTGTCCAAGACGATGACCGCGTTCTTCAAACTTGGTTAAAGGACGGAAATCCGGGCGTGGAATAAAATCATTGGTTGCCGAGGTATTGCGTAACTCTTTCTCAAATTGACGTAATACTTCTAACATATGTTCTGCGTAGTTTTCCCAGTCGGTTGCAAAATGGATAAAGCCGTTATCGCCTAATTTAGTCAGCACTCGAGTGATAAACTCCGGCTGTACGATACGGCGTTTATGGTGTTTCGCTTTTTGCCACGGATCCGGGAAATAGAGTTGTAAACCGCCAAGCGAACCGTCGGCAATCGCATCACGTAAAATTTCCGTTGCATCATGGCAAATCACACGCAAGTTTTTTACACCTTTTTCTACGGCATAAGCAATACAAGCACCGACACCCGGCGTATGTACTTCAATGCCGATGTAGTTACGATCCGGATTTTGTTCCGCCATTTCAACTAAAGAACGTCCCATACCGAAGCCGATTTCTAGCACGACCGGATTATTGTTACCGAAAATCTGTTCAAAATTGAAAGGTGTATTTTGATAATCTAAACCGAGGTTCGCCCAGTTGTTATTCATCATATCACGTTGGTAATCGCTCAAACGTCCGGTACGCAACACGAAACTACGTACTTTACGAAGGTAACGACCGTCTTCGGTAAATTCGGCTTGTTCTACGGTTTTACGTTTTTTATCTGCAAAAGTTTGTTTTTCTGACATTTGTAAAAATTCTATCTTTTTTGACCGCTTGTTAGAAACAAGATTGATTAAAAACGAATAAGAGCGGAACCCCAAGTCCAACCGCCGCCAAATGCTTCAAGCAGTAATAATTGACCGCGTTGAATACGTCCGTCACGCACCGCTTCATCTAATGCAACTGGAACGGTTGCCGCACTGTTATTACCGTATTTCTCAACGGTTAATACCACTTGCGACATATCCATTTCGAGTTTTTTCGCGGTTGCGGCAATAATACGAATATTCGCTTGGTGAGGAACTAGCCAGTCTAAATCCGATTTTTGTAAGTTATTGGCTTCAAGGGTTTCTTCCACCACGCTTGAAAGCTGACCTACCGCCAATTTAAAGGTGGCGTTGCCTTGCATTTGAATAAAGCCGGATTTTTCATCACCACGCTTTTGTGCCGGTAAAGCAAGCATATATTCAGTATCGGAAGACGAATGTAAATGAGTCGAAATAATACCCTGCTCTTCACTTGCTTCAAGAATAACCGCACCGGCTCCATCACCGAATAACACGACGGTACTGCGATCGGTTTCATCCAATGCTCGAGAATTTAAATCCGAACCGATGACAAGCGTTTTTTTCACTTTACCGGTACGCACAAATTGATCAGCAACACTTAACGCATAGACAAACCCCGTACAAGCAGCCGCGACATCAAAAGCAATCGCATCTTGGATGCCCAGCATCCCCTGAATTTGGCAAGCCGCACTCGGATAGGCGTGCGAGTTAGTCGTTGTACCGACGACAATAAGATCAATCTCATTGTGATCGATCTTCGCCATTTCCAATGCTTTTTTAGCCGCTTGCGCTCCCATTGTCGCAACAGTTTCATCTGCGGCAGCAATACGACGTTCTTTCATACCGGAACGGGTGAAAATCCACTCATCGGTCGTATCGACCATTTTTTCTAAATCAGCATTAGTACGAATTTGTGCAGGTAAATAACTCCCTGTTGCTAGAATTTTGCTGTACATATTTCGATTCTCTATAAATTTTGATGTAATCTGTTTAAACCTTGTGAAATTTTATCAGGAATTCCGTACCTAATCTGCCCGATTGCGTGATCTATCGCATAAAAATATGCATTTACTCCGGCTCCGCCATGACTTTTTACCACAACCGAAGATAACCCGAGTAAGGTCGCACCATTGTGGCGATCCGGATTGATTTGCTGTAATTTCCGATAATAACGGTAGAAAATCGCACGCAATAAATAACGTTTAGCCGTTTGGCAAAGATGAGAATCGGGCGTCGGCTTTTTCAATAAGGTAAGGATATTTTTAGCCGCACCTTCCAAGGCTTTTAAAGCAATATTACCACTAAAACCGTCACAAACGATTACATCCGCAAAATGATTCATTAATTTGTCGCTTTCAATAAAGCCGATGTAATTTAAATCCTGTCGCTGCTTAAGCAACTGATGCGTATCACGGATAATTTGATTACCTTTATTTTCTTCGGTGCCGATATTCAATAATGCCAAACGGGGATAAACCAAATCTAACATCACTTCGGCAAAAATATTGCCCATTTCCGCAAATTGACATAATAATCGGCTGTCTGCTTCCACATTCGCACCGAGATCCAACATCACGCTCGATTTACCGTTCATACTTGGAATTAACGTTGTCAATGCGGGGCGTTCAATATTCGGCAAAGGCTTTATCAGTAATTTGGCTAAGCCCATCAATGCTCCGGTATTTCCTCCGCTTACACAACCTTGCGCCTCTCCTCTCGCTACGGCTTCTAACGCCAGTCTCATAGAACTGCCCTTACTCTGACGTAACGCTTGAGTAAAAGAAATATCCGCCTCGATAATACGGGAGGTATGCACAAAACTAATACGTTGCTGCTGTGTAATCGGGAGAGAATTAAGTAATGGGGAACATTGGCTCTGATCGCCGAATAGAACAAAAGATAACATTGGATTCTTTTCCAATGCTAAAGATAATGCCGGGATAGTAATACGGGGACCAAAGTCCCCGCCCATCACATCTAACGCAAGGGTTAGACGATTCAACTGATACCTCGAAACTAACCGAGATTATTTGTTGATTACTTTACGACCACGGTAGTAACCATCAGCAGTTACGTGGTGACGTAAGTGAGTTTCACCAGTTGTTTTATCTACTGAAACTGCTGCTGTTGTTAATGCATCATGTGAACGACGCATATCACGACGTGAACGAGATTTTTTATTTTGTTGAACAGCCATTGGCTATACTCCTAGATCTAGTTTTTCTTTAAATTAGCTAATACAGCGAACGGGTTAGGTTTTTTCGCCAATTCTTCCGGCAATTCGCCAAACACCTGTTCACTCACGGACACTTCACAGTGTTCTTCACTATGCATCGGGACTAGAGGCAATTCGATGATAAACTCATCTTCAATCATATCTAGTAAATTTACTTCACCGAACTCGTTTACTTCGATAGGTTCATAAATTTCGGGCAAATTGTCCGCCTGATCCATATTGGACACTGGACTGAAACAAAATGAACAGTCAAGCGTTTGTGTAAACGGGTTACCACATCGTTGGCAATCAAATTCCACTTCAACTTTCGCCGTACCTTTAATAACGGTTAAGCGTTGCGGATCGATATATAACGAGAGAGTAACTTGTGCATCGCTTAGCACATTGCTCACAGATTCACCCAAACGACTAAAAAGACTACGTGAAATGTAGCCTTCGTAATCCATTCGACGCTGCGCGTCTTTATATGGGTCAATGGTGAGGGGTAGTTTTACCTTTTGCATAGGGTGTGCATATTACAGATAGAAAGCAAAATAGTCAAAGAGAAAATCGGATTTTTAAAAAATATCTCATAAGCTAAACTAAATAAGCGGAACCTCTTTGACATAAGGTAAACTTTAAGAAATTTTTCACGTCTAACCATAGCAAAAAGGCAATAAAACTGGTAATTTGATTACTCGTATCTGAAAACTATTCTTATTTTGAATTTAAACGGGATGACAATGTTATTTGCGATTTTAGCAATGCTGGCTTATGTTGCCGCATTATTATGGGTTACCCCCACACTCGTCAATTTAGAAAACCAAACCGGTGATAAAAAACCGAATATTAAAGCGGTTTTTGGATTCGGCTTACTTGCCATATTCTTCCACGCAATAAATTTATCACAAGAATTGGTACTAAACGGGGTTGGTCAGAATTTTTCGCTTTCCAATGTAAACTCGATGATGAGCTTACTACTGAGTGCTTTCGCAACACTTGCCTTACCCCGTTGGAAAACCATTTGGTTTCCGTTAATGGTGGTCTATACCTTCGGGATTTGTAGCGTAGCAGCATCAACCTTTGCCAGCGGAAACTTTATCAAGAACATTACGCAAAATACCGGGCTTATTTTCCATTTAGGTATTGCGATTTTTTCCTACGCACTCTTTTTCTTAGCCTTAATTTATGCTTTCCAATTAAAATGGTTGGATAATAAACTGAAAAGCAAAAAAGCGGTCTTCTGCAGTATGCTGCCACCGCTGATGACGGTAGAACGTCACTTTTTCACACTCACGTTAGCGGCTCAAGCATTACTGACAATCACTCTGATTTCGGGCATGATTTACCTACATAATTTCTTTGCGCCGGAACAAATCCATAAGGCAATATTTTCGTTCCTTGCTTGGATTGTTTACAACATCCAACTTTTAGGCCAATGGAAATTCCGTTGGCGTGGAAATCGGGTGCTAATTTATTCGATTTTAGGTACAATATTATTGACCGTCGGTTATTTCGGTAGTCATGTGATTTCATAATCACGATAGGAAGCGGTTGAGTTTTCAGAATTTTTTGCAAATTTTCATTCAAATTCGACCGCTTAACGATTCATTTACATAGGATTTTTATTTTGGACAGTATTCCCCTGAGTACTCTTTTTATTACACTCGCAATTCTTCTATTCCTTTCTGCGTTTTTCTCAAGTTCCGAAACGGGGCTTATGTCGCTGAACCGCTATAAAATGCGCCACCTTGCCGAAAACGGACATAAAGGGGCGAAACTGGCGGAGAAGCTGCTCAACAAAACGGACGTTTTACTCAGTCTTATCCTTATTTGTAACAACTTAGTCAATATCGCCGCATCCGCTATTGCGACAATGATCGGTATGCGTTTAGCCGGTGATGCCGGCGTAGCGATTGCAACCGGTGCGCTAACCTTTGTGATGTTGGTATTCTCGGAAATTCTGCCTAAAACGATAGCGGCGATTTATCCGGAAAAAATCGGATTCTTTGCCAGTTATATCTTAACGCCGTTAAAAAAATTATTAATGCCGCTGGTGTTTTTTATGAACTTAATCATTAACGGCTTAATGAAGTTATTACGCGTTAAAAAAGATGAAAATACCGGATTAAGTGCCGAAGAACTTAGAGGCGTGGTATTAGAAGCGGGTAAATTTATTCCGACCGAACACCAAGAAATGTTAATTTCTATTCTAGATATGGAAAAGGTAACGGTTGAAGATATTATGGTGCCTCGTAACGATATCGGTAGTATTGATATTGACGACGACTGGAAATCGATTATGCGCCAGCTCAACCACGCCGCCCATGCCCGAGTCGTTCTTTATAAAGGGAATATGGATAAAAATATCATCGGTATGTTACGCGTACGAGAGGCTTTCCGTTTACTTTTAGAAAAAGACGAACCGAGTAAGGAAACGCTAATTCGAGCGGTTGATGAAGTTTATTTTATTCCGGAAGGAACGCCTTTAACGACGCAATTAATGAACTTCAAAAGTAATAAAGAGCGTATCGGTTTAGTCGTGGACGAATACGGCGATATTAAAGGTTTAGTTACCTTGGAAGACATTCTTGAAGAGATTGTCGGTGAATTTACCACTTCTACCACACCGACCATAGAAGAAGAAGTAAAACAACAATCCGACGGCTCCGTCATTATTGACGGCTCTGCCAATCTACGTGATTTGAATAAATTATTTGATTGGAATCTACCTGTTGATGAAGCCAGAACATTTAACGGTTTGATTTTGGAACATTTAGAAAAAATTCCGGATGAAGATACTCAATTTAACTTGTATAACCTTAAAATCACCATTCTCGAAGTAAGCGATAATATGGTTAAACAAGCCAAAGTCGAACCGTTACAAGATTAATCCTTTCCTTATATAAGCGGTGGAATTTGCAAAAAAGATTGTAAATTCCACCGCTTTCTTATTTATACCAAGAGACCTAAAGCATATTTTTTAACCAAACAAATTTAACGTGATTATGCTAACTCCTTTGGACAGCGTTTATATAAGAAACTACCCAGCACCAACAAATAGATTTTTATTCTAAAATAATACAACAAAGTTAGAATAATAAACTATTTAACACTCTATAACCACTACCTTCATTTTATTTTTATCTATTTACTTCCCAATAAATCTTAGGCATATTCACTGCATACTAAGCATTTTCAATGACATATTGGCATTGCGAATAACTATTACAACTCGACATAAATAAAATTAAATTTGAGGTATATCTCATGTCTTCCAACACTACATCTAATATAAAGCGCGCTACATTTTCCGGTCGTAATGCCTTTATTATGGCGGCGATCGGCTCAGCGGTCGGCTTAGGTAACATCTGGCGATTTCCATACACCACTTATGAAAACGGCGGTGGTGCCTTTATTATTCCTTATATCGTCGCGCTTTTAACCGCCGGTATTCCGTTATTATTTTTAGATTTTGCAATTGGGCATCGTCACCGTGCGGCGGCTCCGCTTTCTTTCCGCCGCTTAAATCAACACTTTGAAGTTTTCGGCTGGTGGCAAGTTTTAGTCAATGTCATTATCGGCATTTATTATGCCGTCGTCCTTGGTTGGGCTGCGGTTTACACCTATTTTTCTCTTACAAAAGCTTGGGGAGATAAACCGGTTGATTTCTTTGTCGGCGAATTTCTTAAAATGGGGGATATTGCTAACGGTATCAGCTTTGATTTTGTCGGTATGGTTGTCGGCCCGCTTATCGCCGTATGGATTATCGCATTAATCGTATTGGCATTAGGGGTAGAAAAAGGGATTGCTAAAACATCAAGTATTTTGATGCCGGTTTTAGTCGTGATGTTTATTATCTTGGTGATTTCGTCGCTATTCTTACCGGGAGCGACCAAAGGTTTAGATGCGCTATTTACTCCGAATTGGGAAAAATTGGCGGATCCTAGCGTATGGATTGCCGCATACGGTCAGATCTTCTTTTCGCTCTCCATTTGCTTCGGGATTATGATTACTTATTCATCTTACTTGAAAAAGGACTCTGATCTTACCGGTACCGGTATGGTGGTAGGTTTCGCAAACTCCAGTTTCGAAGTATTGGCGGGAATCGGGGTATTCGCCGCTTTAGGGTTTATGGCAATGGCATCCGGTCAAGAAGTCAGTGAAGTTGCCAAAGGCGGTATCGGCTTAGCTTTCTTTGCTTTCCCGACAATCATCAATGAAGCACCGATGGGAACATTACTCGGCGTATTGTTCTTCGGCTCCTTAACCTTTGCCGCTTTAACCTCATTTATCTCAGTAATTGAAGTAATTATCGCCGCCGTCCAAGATAAACTCAAATTAGGACGTGTTACATCAACCTTTGCGGTCGGTTTACCGATGATGTTGGTTTCCGTTATCTTGTTTGGTACTACAACAGGATTACCGATGTTGGATGTAATGGATAAATTCGTGAACAACTTCGGTATCGTAGCGGTCGCATTCGTTTCATTAGTGGCAATTATTGCCAAAGGTAAACTTAGCACGCTTGGACACCATATCAACAAAACTTCTTCGCTCAAAGTCGGCACTTTATGGCGCTTATGTGTCATCATCACAACCGGCGTATTGGCATTTATGTTATTTAGCGAAATTATCAAAGTCGTTCATGAAGGTTATGAAGGCTATCCGAGCTGGTTTATCAATATTTTCGGCTGGGGAATGGCAGTCAGCTTAATCTTAGTCGCCTTCTTACTCTCTCGGTTGAAATGGCAGAATGAAACCGAATTTAAAGTAGAACAATAGGAGAAAGCAAATGAGTACTTCAGCAGTTATTATGATGTGTGTTGCATTAATCATTATCTGGGGCGGATTAGTCCTTGCCGTAAAACGATTACCGAAAGAATAACTTTCTCATATCTATACCTTAAAACGAATACCGTTATTCCTTATAGGAATAGCGGTATTTTTTGTGTTTTACTCACATCACTGCAGATAATTATTTTTACAAGTAAAGTTAATGAATTGTATAGATTTGGTTATATAACATACAAAAATACCCTTTAAATGAGATACTGATCACAATTTAGAAAATTCACAATTGTTTTGTGTAAATTTTCATCTAGAATTTACTCCGATTTTCACTCTATTTGAAAAAACAGTTTCTAAAAAATCCCATTAAGGAGTAAAAAATGAGTATTGCTATTATCATAGCAACCCACGGTGTCGCCGCCGAACAGCTTCTCAAAACGACCGAGATGCTGATTGGTGAACAGTCCGATGTTGCTTATATAGATTTCGTCCCCGGTGAGAATGCTGAAACCATTATGGGGAAATATCAAGCTAAACTCGCTAACGAATTGGCACACTGCGATGAAGTATTATTTTTAGTCGATACATGGGGCGGCAGTCCGTTTAATGCGGCAAATCGAACTATCGACGGTAAACAAAATATGAATATCGTTACCGGTGTTAATGTGCCGATGTTAGTCGAAACTTTTATGGCGCGCGACGATGGCCCGTCGTTAGATGAACTGGTTGAAATCGCTTTAGAGGCCGGTCGTTTAGGTGTTCGAGCATTAAAAGAGCAAGAACAAACGGCGGTAGAACCGGAAGTTAAACCCGCTCCGGTCGCTCAACCGACAACGGTACAAAATAACGGAATCGGGCATTTAACAATCGGTTTGGCACGTATTGACGACCGATTAATTCACGGACAAGTTGCAACACGTTGGACAAAGGAAAGCAGAGTCACTCGCATCGTTGTCGTTAATGATGATGTGGCTAAAGATACGGTACGTTCAACTATGCTGAAAAGCGTTGCGCCTCCCGGGGTAACTGCACACGTAGTACCTGTCGATAAAATGATTCGTGTGTATAACAATCCCGAATATGCCGGCGAACGTATGATGTTACTTTTCACTAATCCGACCGATGTCGTACGTTTAGTAAATGCGGGAGTCGCATTCGAATCGGTTAATATCGGCGGTATGGCATATAAAGACGGTAAACAAATGATTACCTCTGCGGTTTCGGTAGATGAGCAAGACATTGATGCTTTCAAAACATTAGATGCCAAAGGTATCGAGCTGGATGTACGTAAAGTATCGAACGATGCTCGCCAGTATATGATGGACTTATTAAAGAAAAACAGCTTAATCTAGAAGGAAACTAAAATGGAAATTTCAACGTTACAAGTCATTCTTGTCTTCCTCGTATCCTGTATTTGCGGGGCGGGTTCTATTCTCGATGAATTCCAGACTCATCGTCCGTTAATCGCTTGTACTTTAATCGGTTTGGTATTAGGTGATGTGAAAACCGGCGTTATCGTCGGCGGTTCTCTCGAATTATTAGCCTTAGGTTGGATGAATATCGGTGCGGCACTCGCACCGGATGCGGCATTAGCGTCCGTGATCTCAACTATCCTCGTAATTGTCGGCGGACAAGATATTGCAACCGGTATCGCCGTTGCGATTCCGTTAGCGGCTGCCGGTCAGGTTTTAACTTATGTTGTCCGTGCTATTACCGTCGGTTTCCAACACGCTGCGGATAAATCGGTATTAGACGGTAATCTCAACCGTTTAGACTGGATTCATTTCGGCGCATTGATGTTACAAGCTATGCGTATCGCTATCCCTGCGCTAATTGTAGCATTAACTGCCGGTACGGATGTAGTACAAACCATGTTAAATGCGATTCCGGAAGTAGTGACTACCGGTCTGAAAATTGCGGGCGGTTTCATTGCGGTTGTCGGTTATGCAATGGTTATCAATATGATGCGAGCAGGCCATTTAATGCCTTTCTTCTATGCAGGTTTCGTTATTGCCGCATTTACAGACTTCAACTTAGTTGCGCTCGGCGTATTAGGTACGATTATGGCAATCCTTTATATTCAAATTCATCCGAAATATAACAAAAGCCAACAAGTCGTCGTTGCTGCAAGCCAAAATGATGACCTTGATAACAGATTAGATTAATGGAGAAAATAAAATGACAAACGAAATTAAAAAAGTAACGCAAAGCGATTTAAATGCAGTTGTTCTCCGCTCTAATCTGTTCCAAGGTTCATGGAACTTTGAACGAATGCAGGCACTTGGTTTTATGTATTCAATCTCACCGGTTATCAAACGTTTATATCCGGATCCTAATTCGCAAGAACGCAAAGATGCGATCAAACGCCATCTTGAATTCTTTAACACTCAACCTTTCGTTGCCGCACCGGTATTAGGGGTGACCATCGCGATGGAAGAAGAGCGTGCAAACGGTAAAGCGATTGATGATGCGGCAATCAACGGTATTAAAGTCGGTCTTATGGGACCGTTAGCCGGTGTAGGCGACCCGATTTATTGGGGAACCGCTCGTCCGGTATTTGCCGCACTCGGTGCGGGTATTGCCTTAACCGGTAGTATCTTAGGCCCGATTTTATTCTTCGTTTTATTTAACCTTGTCCGTTTGGCAACACGTTACTACGGCGTGACTTACGGTTACAAAAAAGGTTTGGATGTCGTACAAGATATGAGCGGCGGCTTATTACAGAAATTAACCGAGGGAGCTTCTATCCTAGGTTTATTTATTATGGGTGCACTTGTTCAGAAGTGGACAAGTATTAATGTTCCGCTTGTCGTATCCACCATTAAAATGCAAGACGGTGTTGAACAAACTACAACCATCCAACAAATACTCGATAGCTTAATGCCGGGATTATTACCGTTATTACTAACATTCGCTTGTATGTGGTTATTACGTAACCGTGTAAACGCACTTTGGATTATCCTTGGCTTCTTCGTCATCGGTATCTTAGGAGCGGCAACAGGTGCATTAGCTTAATCAACATTCAAAAAAAATAAGCGGTCATATTTTTATCAAATTTTGCAAATTTTTGACAAAAAATGACCGCTTGTTTCTTTTCATTTTCGGATCGCACGAATGACAAATTTTATTCTTTTAGTCGGTATTATCGCCGTAATACTCTTTGCCGTTTATGATCAAAGTATTATGCTGAAATTAAAAGGCGAAACCAAACTTGCCGTACGTTTACAGAAACAAGTCAAAGCCGATGCTTGGATTCTGATCGGTTTGATTATTCTGCCGATCATTTACGGTATTCAAAACGGTATCGAAGCATTAACCATTTACTTGTTAGCCTTTTCGATTATACTTTGTATTTATACTGCTTTTTTACGTTCGCCTTATTTGTTATTAAAAGAAAGCGGGTTCTTCTTTGGCAATGTCTTTTTTGAGTATAAAAATATCGTACAAATCAATTTGGCCGACAATAACATCTTAGTTATTGATTTAAAAAGCGGCAGACGTTTACTGGTACGTATTCAGGATAAAGAGGATATTGAAAAAGTGGTGAATTTCTTCGGAGGATATAAACAATGATTTTTAAATTAAGAGGGAAATTTCAGCATTATGTTTGGGGCGGTATGAATTTCATCCCGAACTTTCTGAAATTAACTGAAGCCGATGATAAACCTTATGCCGAATATTGGTTGGGGGCTCATCCCGTCGCACCGTCTGAAATTCTTTTCGAACAAAATTGGCTCCCTCTGGATAAAGTGCTTGAAACGACACCCGAATTACTCGGTGAAAAAATTCGTAGTCAATTCGGTGACACACTACCCTATCTATTGAAAATCTTAGATATAAAACAACCGCTTTCCATCCAAGTTCATCCGACTAAAAATGAAGCGGAGTACGGATTCGAACAAGAAAACCTACGTAATATTCCGCTTAATGCGCCGAACCGAATTTATAAAGATGCCAATCATAAACCTGAAATGATGATTGCATTATCGGACGTATGGGCGTTACACGGCTTCAAACCGTTGCTTGAAATCCAAGCCAGCCTTCAAGAACACGATTCTCTCAAACCTATCGCTCAAGCCTTGGAAGAAAAAGGTCTGCCGCTTGTTTATGCGGATATTATGCAAGCCGATAAACAGCAACTTGCTCAATGGATCTTACCGGTGGTTGAAGCTAAACGAGAAGAATATCAAGCGGATAAACTTAAATTGGACAATCCCGATTATTGGGTGTGTTACATTGTAGAAAATATGCAATCGCCGCTTGAAGAAATTGACGGCGGTTTGATTTGTTTCTACTTTTTCAATATTGTCCATATGAAAAAAGGCGAAGGCTTATATCAAGGGGCGGGTTTACCGCATGCTTATTTACGCGGTCAGAATATTGAATTAATGGCAAATTCGGATAACGTTATTCGAGGCGGTTTAACCCCGAAATATATTGATGTTCCCGCATTATTGCATTCCATCGACTATCGTGCGATTACTCCGAAAATTATTCCGCCTTATCAAGAAAACGACGGTTTCATTCATCTTTATCCGACGCCCGAAGCGAAAGATTTTGCGCTACAACATATGCAATTCAACGCATTTGACGAAGAAAACTTCACGGCAGACTGCGCAAGTATTTTACTGGTGATGAAAGGTAGCATTTATATCGATCTCGGTGAAGAGTCCATTTATTTGCAGCAAGGCGAATCTATTTTTATCGCAGCACAAAACCAAGTAGAAATTATTGCCGAATCAGACGGGTATGCAGTCATTGCAACCGTGCCGTAAATCTGACAATATATACCATAATATATTTACTTAGATTTTTAGCACTCATCACGAGGTGAATTATGAAACACACTAAATTACTTAGCATGGCAGTAGCATCACTCTTTTTAGCCCTTAATGCTCAAGCTGAAGGCAATAAAATTCAACCGACGGTTGAACATAAAGCCGTAACCAAAAATGCACCTCTTTCCGCTAAAGAAGCACGTCTTAAACAATTTAACGACAGTATCGGATTACGCTTTTTTGGTTATGAATTGGCTAAAAATAAAGATGGGCAACCGATGGTAAGCTTTAAATATAGCATTGAGAATAAAACCAAACGTAATATTCGTATCGTCCAATGGGCGGTTAATTACGTTTATAATGATAAAGTTATCCTCACGCAAGATGCGCCCGTTACCTTTAAAGATAACTTAAAACGCCAAACTACGGCGGAACTTGCATTCGCCGTACCGGTTTCAGAATTACCACAGGAAGCTCAAGCCGTATTTCTGAACCCACAGGCACAGCTAACCGCGCAATTCGAAGCACGCCAAATCGTATTTTCCAACGGTGCTAAAATTATTGTAAATAAATAGTCTTTAACAAACGGCAAGCGGTCATATTTCATACGTTTTTTGCAAAAAAGTAAGGAAAATATGGCCGCTTGTTTTATCTGCTTTAGCGTTCTCTTAAACTCTCCGAGATTGATTCTTCCAACGGGCTGAGTAAATAACTAATAACGCTACGTTCTCCGGTTTTAATTTCCGCCGTCACACTCATACCTGATCCGAGTTCAATTTCTTTGCCGTCTTTGCCGGATAAAGTTTTTCTATCAATAGAAATAATCGAGTTAAAAACTAGACCGAGTTGCGGATGTTCGATGGCTTCCAGCGTAATATTTTTTACTTTACCCATTAAATAGCCGTAACGAGTATAAGGAAAAGTTTCTACTTTAATCACCGCATCCTGACCGACTTCGATAAAACCGATATCCTTATTTTGAATTAACGCCGTTACCTCTAAAACATCATCTTCCGGAGCAATTACCATCAAGGTTTCGGCAGTTGTCACGACGCCGCCTACCGTATGGGTTTTAAGTTGCTGAACCGTACCGGAAACCGGCGCACGAATCACCGAAGCAATTTGACGCTGCTCATTTTTTTCTAATTCGAGCGAAAGCTGTTTCTCCGCTTCAACATTTTGTTTCAACTTCTCCAGAATATCGGCTCTAAACAACTGAGTTATTAAATGTATTTCCTCTTTGGCTTGACGTAAATCGCTTTCCACTTCATTCAAACGAGATTTATACACCGCCAACTCATTTACCGCTTCGATATAACGATTTTCTTGAGTCAAGACATCATGTTTAGAAGTCGATTTCGAATTAAATAATTTTTTAAGATCTTTTAATCTTTCATTTTCAACTCGACTTATTCCCTCATATTTACGAATATTAGCTAGAACCGTTTGTTTTTCCGCTTCTCTACGTTGCAAAGCTAATTCTTTTTGATACTTTTGCTTTTGCCAAGCTTCAAATTGCTCGGTGATCAAATAACGAATTCTGGTTTTATCTTCTTCCGTAGCATGTTTAAATTCATCCTTTGTCAGTTCAATGAGTGGCAACCTATCCGCCGCAACCGCCTCTAATAAAATTTCATAACGATAACGTTCCAATTTAGTCAGTGATAACGAACTTTTGGTTTTTTGTTGATCCGCATCGGCTCCCAATGCGGTCAGGTGTAACAGCAACTGATCTTTCTCAACAAATTGTCCTTCTTGCACAAAGATTTCTTTAACCAAGGCGTTTTCAATCGGCTTAATTTCTTTGCTACGTCCGCTAAACGCTAATTTGCCCGTTGCGGTCGCCACAATTTCTACATGGCTGACAATTGAAATAACTAATGCCAAAAATAGGAACAACATAATTAAATAAGCGATCAATCTCGGTTTTTTTGACACCGGTGTTTCAATCAGCTCTAAGTGTGCAGGTAAAAATTCATTTTCATCCTTTTCTCGATCCGGTGTATCCAATTGATGACGAATTTTCCAAATCTCCGTCCAAACCGTTTTATAGCGTTGGAAAAACTCATATAAACCCATTAACCATGTTTTCATAAGTCCTCCTATTCTGATTGTAATTGGTGTAAGTAGTGATATAAGCCGTTTGGATCAGCAAGCAGCTCTTTATGCTTACCTTGTTCCACAATCTGACCTTTTTCCATCACAATAATACGGTCGGCATTTTTAACCGTAGATAAACGGTGCGCAATAATGATTACGGTTCTTCCCTTACAAATCTGATGCATATTACGCATAATAATATGCTCGGACTCATAGTCTAATGCGCTGGTCGCTTCATCAAAAATTAAGATTTTCGGGTTATTCACCAAAGCGCGTGCAATCGCAATACGTTGGCGTTGCCCGCCCGATAGTCCCGCACCTTGCTCACCAACAATCGTGTTATATCCCTCACGCAATTCAGAAATAAATTCATGTGCGCCGGCTAATTTTGCCGCATGGACAATTTTTTCCATTGGCATACCCGGATCCGCTAAGGCAATATTATCTCGAATACTACGATTTAATAGTACGTTATCTTGTAATACTACCCCGACTTGACGGCGTAACCAGTTCGGATCCGCCAATGCCAAATCATGCCCATCTATTAATACCTGACCGTTTTCCGGAATATAAAAACGTTGAATTAATTTCGTTAAGGTGCTCTTCCCTGAGCCTGAACGTCCTACGATACCGATCACTTCACCTTGCTGAATCGATAAATTCACATCATTTAAAATCACCGGCGCATCCGGTTTGTAGCGGAAGCGTATATTACGGAAGGTAATATCGCCTTTAATTTCCGGTAACGCCAATTTTCCTTGATAGCTCTCGGTCGGAGAGTTTAAAACATCACCTAAACGCGTTACCGAAATTCCCACTTGTTGGAAATCTTGCCAAAGTTGCGCTAAACGAATCACCGGTGCAATCACTTGACCGGATAACATATTAAATGCGATTAATTGTCCGATACTTAAATCGCCTGAAATCACTAAATGTGCGCCTAGCCATAAGGTAATAACCATCACGACTTTTTGAATAAATTGTACACCTTGCTGTCCGATAGTAGCTAATGTGGTTACACGGAATCCCGCCGATACATAGCTGGCTAATTGCTTATCCCAGGTATTAGTCATTTGAGGGGTAACCGCCAACGCTTTAATCGTATTGATTGCAGTCACCGATTCCACTAAGAATGACTGATTGTCCGCACCACGTGCGAATTTTTCATCTAAACGGCGGCGTAAAATGGGGCTGATAAAAATCGACCACCCCATATAAAACGGTAACGAGCCTAAAATCACAAGAGTAAGTTTAGGGCTGTAATACCACATCACCGCAAAGAAGATAAAGGAAAACATTAAATCCAACACGGAAGTAAGTGCCTGTCCGGTTAAGAAGTTACGAATTTGATCGAGTTCTCGTACACGAGCCACCGTATCGCCGACTCGACGATTTTCAAAATAAGAAATAGGGAGTGCTAATAAATGTCTGAATAATCTTGCTCCCAACTCCACATCAATACGGCTGGTACTATGCGCAAAAATATAGGTACGTAAACCGTTTAGCACAATTTCAAACAGCACGACGATCGCTAATGCCACCGTAATCACATTTAAGGTTGAAAAACCTCGGTGTACCAAGACTTTATCCATCACGACTTGGAAAAAAAGCGGTGTAATTAGTGCGAAAATTTGCAAAAAAATTGAAACAATTAACGTTTCAATAAAAATCTTACGATACTTAATTACCGCCGGTATAAACCAAGTGAAGTCAAACTTTGCCAGCTTACCTACGATGGAAGCTCTTGATGCAACTAAAATCAGTTTTCCTTGGTATAAGCTCTCGAATTCCGCTTGTTCCAAAATGCGAGGATTATGCGTTTCCAAATCAAAAATTAAATATTTTTTTGCTTCATTATCAATTTTAGTCAAAATAAAATGTTTACCGTCTTCTCGCCATACAAGTGCCGGTAGTGCGATAAACGCCAAACGATCAATCGCTTTTTTTACTTGTTTTGCTTTAAGTTCTAATGATTTTGCGGCTAATAGCCAAGCGGTTAGATCTAAGCCTTTTCCTTCAAGGTCGAATTTATGTTTTAGTTCTTCCGGATTTACAGCAATATTATGGTACTGGGCTAAAATCGTCAGTGCGTATAATCCGTAGTCTTCTTCCCGATAAAAATCCATTTGCTCCTCCATAAATAAAATAGCAATCCTACACACCTAATATATATAGGATTGCTATTAATCATTTAAAAATAATTATCTTAAGCAACATTTGCTAAGGAACCTAAAATATTAGCTCCTCCATTATTAGTATTAGGAATCGATGGATTGCCTAAACCAATTGACGCTTTTCCATGTTCACCGGTAAATGCACCGCTAGAAGAAATAATTTTTTCTATTTCATTACTGATTGCGGTTAATTGATCTCTACCTCTTCTATAGTAATAGTTAGAAGTTAGGTAATATTCATTTTTTCTATGAGTATAATCATCAATATACTTCTCAAGAGATTCAATAGTGAAAACATTTCCGTCTTTATCAATAATCTCCTCAATTTTGCTATTTGAGCGATTTAAACCGTCATGTTGTCTAAACTCTTTAAACCAATTTTTAAGAATAATTTGCGATTCCGCATATTCAAGATTGTAGTTACCCGGAGCTAAAATAATATCGTCTCCTCTTCTGTAGTATGCCAATGAGTCAAAACTGATATCAGCTAAGAACAGTTTATCGAAATCTTGTGCTCGACCGTTCTCTTCATTGATTGTATGGATACCGTAACCGGAACGATAAACATATAAATCACTACCTGAGCTACCCTCTAAATGATCGTTACCTTCACCACCTTCTAAGTAATCATTACCTGAACCGGAGTAAAGTTTATCGTTACCTTTACCGCCTAGTAGCACATTATTCGTATCTACATCAATTGCGTATAACTCATCATCACCATCACCGCCGCTTAGATAATTATTTCCTCGGTTACCATATAATTTATCGTTACCGTTTCCTCCATAAATATGGTCATTTCCTTCACCGCCAGCGATAGTATCGTTACCGTCATCACCATATAGAATATCGTGACCTTCTCGACCTTCAATTTCATCATCTCCTGCCGCACCATGGAAAATATCGCTGAATTTACTACCAAAGAATTTATCTCGACGGTTGCTGCCGATAATCTCTTCAATTGAGTGTAGCTCATCTTTAGCAGAGATGTTGTTGACATAACCTAGCTCATAATCACGATATTGTAGTGTTTCCGTACGTTTCCCTACGGAAACATTTTGAGTTTTCACAACTTCTTTTAAAATTTTAACATCGCCGTTAAGTGATTTATTTACGATATATTCACCGGCTTTATCGGCTTTTGAACCGTCAAAGGTTAAATAACCGGTATCCGTTTTATCGTAATATGCCACGTCATAGCCTTCTCCCGCATATACAATCGAAGAACCCGATGAGATATAGATTCGATCATTGTTGTCGCCTAAATGTGATTCAATCGTTACTTGGCGTTTTGTACCATCAGGCGCAACGGCAAATTGAATTAACTGAGTATAATCGTAAATCGAGCTATGAGATTTAACTCCGGTAACCACCCATTTTTCTTTGCCTTTTACGAATAATTCCGTCATATATTCGTATTTGCCGGTTTTCTTACGTTCGCGAATTTCTTCACCGGCAGTTAAAACCGGAGTAATAAAGGTTAATAAAGTGGTTTTATTAATCTCTGAAAGATTGATCGTACCTTCAAGCGGATCAAATACCGTTTTATCGAACAGATCTCGATCTCGCTCTAAACGTTTACCTTCTTCAAAGAAATCAATATAAGCTTTACCGCTTTTCGTATGTGAACCTTTACGGGTAATACCTGCAAGCTCACCGATATTAGCATCCCAACGTTGCTGAGTAATTGCGACTACACGATCTACAGAGTGTTCTTTGTTATATTGAGATAAGATTTCAAATGAATCTTCTAAGAATGCAGAATGACGGGAGTCATATCCGTTCTCAAAATAATTTTTACCGTATTGAAGTTCCCATGCCTCAATTTTATCGGCAAGTTTAGTCGCTATACGTTCGAATATCGCTTGTTTAGAAGCATCTAAAATACCGGAAATAATACCCGTAATAGCACTTACCAAGGCTGCAACAGGCGCACCGATTAGTGAACCGGTTGCTGCTGCGCCTACTCCTGCAGAAGCTGCGCTAAGAACAGTATTAATTGTGGTTAAAGCCGCTTTAACCGCACCGGTTTCACGATAGAAAGACGCTAATAGGCTATCACCTTCATAACCGAATTTTTTAAAGCGTTCCGAATATTTATTGAGCTCATCCGCTCGTTTAAAATCATCTGCAATACTTAAGAATGAAAGAGGACTAATAGCTAATGCCACAACAGAAGCAATTAAACCGCCTGTCGCCGCTGTAGTAGATAAACCTGCCGCAACACGTTGTGCAATCACATATTGTGAAACGGCTTTACCGATATTCCCTATAATTTGAGTTGAAATTTCAAGACCTGCCGCCGCTTTTGTGCCGGCATCCGCATCTTTGTTACTTAAAATCAAAGATGCGGATGCAACCGATAAAATACCGCCAATCGCCTCAAATCCGGGACCCGCAATACTTAAATCGGGGATTTTATTTAATGCTTTCGATAAACCTTTAAGTTTGGTATTCGCTAATGCGTTACCTAATTTACCTAATTGCTCCGAAAAAGTATCAACCGTATCCGTCGCACTGGCAATGTTGTCAATTAATTGTGCGGTGAGATCGATACCGGCCTTAGCAAGGTCGGTACCAACATCTTCACCGTTTCTGCGACGTTTAAGGATACTGTCAAGTTCCATACCCGAAATAGCAGTACCTAAAAAACTTTGTAATGCGGATAATGCCGTTTGGGTTTTACTCAAACGCTGCCCCAATGCTTCTGCCGAACCACCGAAGGCATTCCCCAATTTTTGATTTTTTTGTAATAATTTATCGACTTGCGGTGCGAATAATGCGATGCCTCGTTCAGAAAACCCTAATAATTTTTCCGTAGAGCCGAACAATTCTTTAGTTAATGTAGTACCGTCTTTTTCAGAACGATGAACTTCAATTCCTAAAGCTTCCGCAGCTTTAACCAAATCATTTAAACTTGCACCGCTATTACCACCATAACCTTGATAATCTTTAGGAATATATAAGATAAATTTTTGACCTGTTTTTTTGACATAACCGGCACCTTGTTTAATGCCGTTTGCACCTGACTGCGCTAAGCCTTTAGTTGATTTATTCAGTGAATCAACTAATTTTTTAACTCTATCAATATGAGAATTTGTTGCCATTTTGTTCTCCTTAAGTATTTCTTAATGAAAATTTAAAGTCTTGTTTGTTTTTGATTTCACTCATTAATTCAAAGTGATATTGTTGAAAAATTTTACTTGCCAGTTTCTTATCAATTTTTCCTCCATGAAATTCTGAAATTTTCCCTACTCGAGAGTCCGGATCAACTCGAATAGCCCTAAATAGCTCATTAGGGAAGTTATCTCGCATATGTTTGTATAATGCGGCACTGTCTCCGAACGGTGCTATCCAATCTATAAACCATCGACGATCGCCGGAAGTCCAATCATCCGCAACTAGCGAGGCAACATCATCAAGGTATTTAATTTCATTTTCTAAATTCAAATTTGCCCAGCTACAAAATGCAATAGGAAAACCGTCACGCTTTAACAAAACATATTGATTACTCTCAATTGCGGGTAGCACATTAATTGCTAACAAAGAAAGCGGCCACTTTCGATGTAAAGGAGAACTTGCCCATAACCATGCCACCTCTCCTAAAACCTCAAATCCATTAATTTTTTTACTCATTCATCCCCCAGACTAGATTTATAACAATATTGCCGTTTGTCTGACTTAACCGTAAATACTTACCGATAAAAATAAAAAAAAGTAAGTTTTTTGATTATTTATATAATTTACCAATGCATTGCAAATAAGGTTTACATTATGGTTTTATAACAATATCGCTCATCAATCTCGTATTTTGTGAACTGCTTCACGGTATTTTTTATTCAATTACGGTAAATTAGTTTTAATAAGAAAAATGTGTTCGATTAAATCGCTCACATTTTGTTGGTTTACACTCAAAATGAGGTTATTGATTATGAAATTTGGGAAACTTTATTTAGCGGTTTCAACCGCATTACTTGGTGCGGGTTTAATGTTTAGTTCGGCTGCCCAAGCAAAAGGACGCTTAGTGATTTACTGTAGTGCGACTAATGTAATGTGTGAAAATGCAGCAAAAACATTCGAAGAAAAATATGATGTGAAAACCTCTTTTATTCGTAACGGTTCCGGCAGTACGTTTGCGAAAATTGAAGCGGAAAAAAATAATCCGCAAGCGGATGTTTGGTACGGTGGTACTTTAGATCCGCAATCGCAAGCGGGCGAATTAGGCTTATTGGAAGCATACCGTTCACCGAATATTGATCAAATTATGCCGAAATTCCAAGATCCGGCAAAAGTAAAAGGAAACTTAAGTTCAGCGGTGTATATCGGTATTTTAGGTTTTGCGGTAAATACCGAACGTTTGAAAAAATTAGGCATTGAGAAAATGCCGCAATGTTGGAGTGATTTAACCGATCCGAAACTAAAAGGTGAAATTCAAATCGCTGATCCGCAAAGTTCAGGTACAGCCTATACCGCGATCGCAACTTTCGCTCAACTTTGGGGCGAAGATAAAGCGTTCGATTACTTCAAACATCTTCATCCGAACATTTCTCAATATACCAAATCCGGTATCACACCGGCACGTAATGCCGCTCGAGGTGAAACCACAGTCGGTATCGGTTTCTTACATGACTATGCGTTAGAAAAAGAACAGGGTGCACCGCTTGAAATGGTTGTACCGTGCGAAGGTACCGGCTACGAGTTAGGCGGCGTAAGTATCTTAAAAGGTGCGAGAAACTTAGATAACGCTAAATTATTCGTTGATTTCGCTCTTTCAAAAGAAGGTCAGGAAACCGCATGGAAAAAAGGTCAAGCGTTACAAACCTTAACCAATACCACGGCTGAGCAATCTCCGCTTGCGTTCGATCTCACCAAACTTAAATTAATTGATTACAATTTTGAAAAATACGGTGCAAGTGACGAACGTAAACGCTTAATCAGCAAATGGGTTGATGAAGTAAAATTAGCGAAATAATTATTCGCCTTTTGATAAGCGGTCGTTTTTCGTAAAAAATTTGCAAAAAATCTGCGAAAAACGACCGCTTGCTTTTCGATATTTTTATTAGTTGTTGTGAGGCTATATGGATTCTATTACAAATAAAAGATCGCTGTTTGAATCTAGCCACTTTTGGATTCTGCTCTCACTTATTGCATTTATTGTGTTGCCTTCCAAAGCATTGGATTACGGTTTATTGGAAAGTACCTCAGATGAATTTTTAGATGCGATGGGTTGGTCTTCTGTTAATCTGACTATTCTATGGTTTTTACCTTTAATCGGTTTCTGGTTACTCCCTTCCTTAAAACTTTCGACCGAAGCCCAGGCAAAAGCGGAATTGGGTTTAATTTCATTTACATTATTATTCGCCTTTATTTCGGCAACGATTTATAAGGTCAGTATGGGTTATTCGGTCATTGTCTTGATTGCTACATTAACCGCACTTGCCACCTTTGCCTTTGCTAAGCTCAAAATGATGCAAGGCGATAAATTTATTATTGCGGCATTGCTCAGTATTATCTTGCTGATTTTCTTCTTTATCGTTTATCCGACTGTTGCGATTTTTATTTCAATGTTTTATGACGGCGAAACCTTCGCACCGGAACAAGTGGTCAGAATTTTAGGGCAGGGTTATATTGTTCGAGTAATCAGTAACTCTTTATTCCTTTCCGGCTTTGTCGGCATTGTTTCAACCGTTTTCGGTTTAGCGTTTGCGCTTTATACTACTCGTATCGCTCGCCGTACCGCCTTTATCGGGAAAATTTTCTCAATCCTACCGATTGTGACACCGCCGTTTGTGGTGGGTCTTGGCGTAACTTTAATGCTTGGTCGTTCGGGCTATGTGACCGAATTTTTAGATACCTATTTCGGTTTTAAAGATCATAACTGGCTGTATGGTTTTAACGGGATTGCTATCGCACAGATTCTCGCTTTTGCACCGATTTCATTTATGATTTTAGACGGTGCGTTAAAATCAATTCACCCTTCGATTGAAGAAGCGTCTTATACGTTACGAGCAAACCGTTATCAAACGTTCTATAACATTATTTTCCCGTTATTACGTCCGGCATTGGCTAATTCATTTTTAATCGTGTTTATCCAATCACTCGCCGATTTCAGTAACCCGTTGGTTTTAGGCGGTAGCTTTGACGTAATCGCCACCCAAATTTATTTCTATATTGCCGGCTCACAATTAGATTATGCTTCGGCAAGTACCTTAGGTTCAATGTTGCTGATTTTCTCATTATTGATCTTTATCGTTCAGTATATGTGGATTGGTAATCGCTCTTATGTGACCGTTTCGGGTAAATCTTATCGCGGCGATGTACAAGACCTACCAAGCGGTTTGAAATATACCATTATTGTAATGTTAGGTTTCTGGGTGGTGTTCAACCTTGCGTTATACGGCAGTATTTTCTACGGTAGCTTCACGGTAAACTGGGGGGTAGATTACACCCTAACCTTAAATAACTATGCGATGTTATTCGGGCAAGGTTTAAGTGACGGGGCGTGGCCGTCTTTAATCAATACCATGATTTACGCCGGTATTGCCGCACCGCTCACTGCGTTATTCGGTTTATTAATCGCTTATATTGTGGTGCGTAAAGATTTCCAAGGTAAGAAAACTCTTGAGTTCTTAACTATGCTGTGCTTTGCCGTACCGGGTACGGTTGCCGGTGTGTCTTATATTCTCGCCTTTAATGATGCGCCAATGTATATTACCGGCACCGGTATCATCATTATTATTTCAATGGTAATGCGAGATTTACCGATCGGTATGCGTGCGGCAATTGCGGGACTTGGGCAGTTGGATAAATCATTGGATGAAGCCTCATTATCATTAAAAGGCAGTTCGTTAAAAACCATTTGGTTTATCGTCTTCCCATTATTGAAACCGGCATTGTTATCCGCATTAGTGACCAGTTTCGTACGTGCGATGACAACCGTGAGTGCGATTGTGTTCCTTGTGACCGCAGATACCCGTGTTGCAACCGCTTATATTTTAAATCGTGTTGAAGACGGCGAATACGGGGTGGCGATCGCATACGGTTCAATCTTAATTGTTGTGATGATGGCGATTATTTTATTCTTCGACTGGATTGTCGGGGATACTCGTATCGCTAAATCCAAAGCGAAAAAAGCAGATTAATTCGTCCACGGGCGGTATGCTTGCCGTCCGCATATAAAAGGCAAAATATTATGAACAACGATTTCTTAGTACTGAAAAATATTACCAAATCTTTCGGTAAAGCAACGGTAATTGATAATTTAGATTTAGTGATTAAGCGTGGCACGATGGTAACCTTATTAGGGCCTTCCGGCTGCGGTAAAACCACGGTATTACGTTTAGTAGCAGGGTTAGAGAACCCGACAAGCGGTCAAATTTTTATTGACGGCGAAGATGTGACCAAATCTTCGATTCAAAACCGAGATATTTGTATCGTGTTCCAATCTTATGCACTATTCCCGCATATGTCGATTGGCGATAACGTCGGTTATGGTTTACGTATGCAGGGCGTAAGTAACGAAGAGCGTAAACAGCGAGTGAAAGAGGCATTGGAACTGGTGGATTTAGCCGGTTTTGAAGATCGATTCGTTGATCAAATTTCCGGTGGTCAGCAACAACGTGTTGCATTGGCTCGTGCCTTAGTGCTAAAACCGAAAGTGTTATTATTTGACGAGCCGTTAAGTAACTTAGATGCCAACTTACGCCGTTCAATGCGTGAAAAAATTCGTGAATTACAGCAACGTTTAGGCATTACCTCACTGTATGTAACGCACGACCAAACCGAAGCGTTTGCGGTTTCGGATGAAGTTATCGTGATGAACAAAGGCAAAATTATGCAAAAAGCGCCGGCAAAAGATCTTTATTTACGACCGAATTCTTTATTCCTTGCGAATTTTATGGGCGAATCAACCATTTTTGACGGTAACTTAAATCAAGGTACGGTATCTATCGGCGATTATCGTTTCCCGTTACATAACGCCGCTGATTTTAGTGTTGCGGACGGTGTATGTTTAGTCGGCGTACGTCCGGAAGCAATCCGACTTACCGCCACAGGCGAGGCCAGCCAACGTTGCCAAATTAAGAGTGCGGTTTATATGGGTAATCACTGGGAAATCGTAGCGAATTGGAACGGTAAAGAAGTTTTGGTCAATGCAAATCCGGATCAATTTGAACCCGACTTAAGAGAAGCATTTATCCATTTCACCGAGCAAGGTATTTTCTTACTGAAAAAAGAGTAACCCATAAAAATTAGATCATTAATTAAAAGGCTGATTCCGAGCTTTAAATCGAGATCAGCCTTTAATTTTACCAATGCGATACTGTACTTCACCAGTATATACTGGTACTTAATATGGAAAGCTTACAACATATCAAGTCGCTAAAATTTCCTGAAACTTGACTGAATTTGTACAAAATTCAAGATATATGTAAAAACAAATACCTACACAACCAAGAATTTTCAGCTATACTTTTTCTATAAGTTATCAACCGAAAGGAAGTAAGCTATGATCCCATCAAAACTTATCCAAGCTAAACACTCAGAAATTATGGCGGTCAGTCGTCAATTTGCTGTGGAAAATTTACGAGTATTCGGCTCCGTAGCAAAAGGGCTAGATACAGAAAATAGCGATTTAGATATTTTGGTAGATACAACCCCACAAACAACAATGTTTGACTTATGTGGTCTGCAGGTGGAATTAGAAGAATTACTCGGAATTAAAGTGGATATACTTACTCCTCGTAGTTTACCTGAGAAATTTCGTCAACAAGTTTTATCAGAAGCGAAAGTATTATGAGTGCAGAGTTTCGTATACCTGATTATTTAGAGAAAATTCGTTCTCTATGTTTGGATATTCAAGCCTTTGTAAAAGATATCCCATTAGAAGACTTTTTAGATGATAAACGTTCAGAAAATGCAGTTGCAATGAGCTTAGTAGCTATGGGAGAAATCGCTACGGTATTAAGTAATAAATATCCTGAATTTATTCAACAGTATGAACATATTCCTTGGCGTTATATGCGAGGTATGCGTAATGTCATAGCCCATGGTTATTTTGAGTTGGATTTTGTTGTTATCTATGAAACGGCAATAGAATCTGTACCAAAATTACTCGTGCAAGTCGAAAACTTACTTTTGGAATTAAATCATACTAATTAGTTGAGCATATAGGACTAAAATAGTTAGTAAAAAGTGACTTAGCCTTATTTTTGAATAATGAACAAAAAGTATGAATTTGAACTGTTTTATTGAAATAAATATTAGGAAAGAATTTAGAAAGCACAAGACGCAAGCAAATTGCTTGCGTCTTTATTTTATTAGGCGCATTACACTTTTAATGCTTGTAATAGTTTATTATGAATTCCACCAAATGCGCCGTTACTCATCACTAAAATATGATCTGTCGGTTTCGCTTCTTCTACAACCATTTTGACCAATTCATCTAAATCCGCCGACCATTTAGCAGGTTGAGTTAAATTATCCGTAATCACTGAAACTTCCCACGGAATTGTATCCGGTTGATAAACGAATACCGCATTCGCATCGGCTAAACTTGGTGCAATGTCTTCTTTATGCACCCCCATTTTCATCGTATTGGAACGAGGTTCAAGCACCGCTAAAATACGCTGCTCTTTACCCACTTTACCACGTAAAGCGTCAATAGTTGCCGCAATTGCGGTTGGATGATGAGCAAAGTCATCATAGACGGTAATACCATTCACTTCGCCTTTCACTTCTAAACGGCGGTTCGCATTAATAAACGAGCCGAGTGCTTCGCAAGCACCTGCTACCGATACACCGGCGTGATGTGCTGCGGCAATCGCCATCAAGGCATTGTGCATATTATGCGCCCCGATAATATTCCATTTTACTTCACTGGCTTTTTCACCTTTGTGGAATACTTCAAAATGCGAACAATCCGCTGAAATCGTTTTTGCAAACCACTGTTGATCTGCACCGATAAATTGCAACTCGCTGTAACTGCCCATTTTTAACGTATTTTGTACATTTTCATCCGCTATTGCAGAAAGAATGCAACCGCTGTTCGGCATCGTACGTACTAAGTGGTGGAACTGGCGTTGAATCGCTTTTAAATCATCAAAAATATCCGCATGGTCAAATTCAATATTATTGATAATTAACGTTTTTGGCGTGTAATGTACAAATTTAGACCGCTTGTCAAAGAACGCCGAATCATACTCGTCCGCTTCAATTACAAAAAATTTACTTGAACCGGCACGTGCCGAAATACCGAAATTACCGGCAACGCCACCGATTAAAAAACCGGTATCAATCTGATTTTGATCTAAAATCCACGCTAACATACCGGTGGTGGTCGTTTTACCGTGAGTGCCAGACACCGCCAGTACCCAGCGATCTTTTAACAGATGATCATGCAACCATTGCGGGCCTGAAGTGTAATTTAACTGATTATCCAATACATATTCTACGCAAGGATTGCCTCGGCTCATGGCGTTACCGATCACCACTAAATCCGGTGCAGGCTGAAGCTGCGCCACATCGTAATTCGGAATAATTTCGATGCCGTGATTTTCTAAAAATGTACTCATCGGCGGATAAACATTGGTATCCGATCCCGTGACCTTATAACCAAGTTCTCGAGCGATCATCGCCACACCGCCCATAAAAGTCCCGCAGATCCCCAAGATATGAATATGTTTCTGTGTCATAAATTAACCTTCATGTGAAAAATATGTGATCAATGTCACAAAATTGTTGTACCTTATTAGAGGTAACCGCAGTTTATCTCTATAATATATTTTATTATTCTAGCACAGCCCAAGGAGAAATTATGAAAACACTCGGCGAATTTATTATTGAAAAACAAGCGGAGTACCCAGAAGCGAAAGGTGAATTAAGCGGTATCTTATCTTCTATTCGACTCGCCGCTAAAATTATTCACCGAGAAATTAACCGTGCCGGTTTAAGCCTAGATATTTTAGGCGTTGCCGGTTCGGAAAATATTCAAGGCGAAGCACAAATGAAATTGGACGTGTTCGCTAACGAAACGATGAAAAAAGCGTTACTGGCACGTGAAGAAGTTGCCGGTTTTGCCTCCGAAGAAGACGATAACTTTGTGGCATTTGACAATGATCGTGCCAGAAATGCTAAATATATTCTAATGACCGATCCGTTGGACGGTTCTTCTAATATTGACGTAAACGTTTCGGTCGGTACGATTTTCTCTATCTATAAACGTGTTTCGCCGATTGGCTCGCCGGTGACAATGGAAGATTTTTTACAAGAAGGACGTAAACAGGTTGCCGCAGGCTATGTGACTTACGGTTCATCAACGATGTTGGTTTATACCACCGGTAACGGTGTAAACGGCTTTACCTATGATCCGTCGCTCGGTTTATTTATTCTTTCTCATCCGGATATGAAAATGCCGACGGAAGGAAAATACTATTCGATTAATGAAGGTCAGTACGTTACGTTCCCGATGGGAGTGAAAAAATTCATTAAATATTGCCAAGAAAGTGACGAAGCGACTAAACGTCCGTATTCATCACGTTATATCGGTTCATTAGTATCGGATTTCCACCGTAACCTATTAAAAGGCGGTATCTATATTTATCCGACATCAACCGTTTATCCGAAAGGTAAATTACGTTTATTATATGAAGGTAATCCGATGGCGTTCTTAGCTGAGCAAGCCGGCGGTATGGCAACAGACGGGTTTAATCCGATTTTAGATATTAAACCGACTCAACTTCACCAGCGAGTGCCGTTCTTTGTCGGTTCGACTGCGATGGTGAAACAAGCGGATAAATTTATGCAGGAATGTGCGGAATAATGCCGAGATAAACAAAAAACCGAACGCCTTAAAACGTTCGGTTTTTTTATATCAAGCGGTTAATTTTACCGATTATTTTGCAAAATAAGTTGCTAAATCGTCGCTGCCGCCGATGTATTTACCGCCGATAAATACTTGCGGAACAGATGTTTTGCCGGTAATTGCGCGAACCGAGATAGTTGAAGCGTCACGACCTAATACGATCTCTTCGAAAGTATAGCCTTTCTCTTTTAATAACGCTTTTGCTTTCGCACAGAACGGACAGCCCGGTTTAGTGATGATTGATACGGATTCTTTCGGTTCCCAGCCGGAAACTAAATATTTCATCATCGTATCCGCATCAGAAACTTTGAACGGGTCACCCGGTTCTTGCGGTTCAATGAACATTTTTTCAACTACGCCGTTTTTCACGAGCATAGAATAACGCCATGAACGTTTACCGAAACCTAAGTCTTCTTTTCCGACTAACATACCCATGCCTTCGGTAAATTCACCGTTACCGTCCGGAATTACCGTTACGTTTTCGGACTCTTGGTCTGCTTTCCATGCGTTCATTACGAATGTATCATTTACAGACATACAGATAATGTTATCCACACCCGCCGCTTTAAATTCGCACGCTAATTCGTTATAACGCGGTAAGTGTGTTGATGAACAAGTCGGAGTAAATGCGCCCGGAAGTGAAAATACGATAACGGTTTTGTTATCAAATAATTCCGCTGTCGTTACATCAACCCAAGCATCGCCTTGGCGTGTATGGAAGGTTACGTTAGGTACTTTTTGACCTGTCATATCTTTTAAAGACATAAAAATTCTCCTGTTTTACATAATGTTTTCAAAAACCGCACGCATTCTACACCTAAATGTGACATAATTCAGCCTATTTAATTAATAGGAAAACGGTCATCCTTTGATCTAATTAGGAGTGCTTGTGAATATTAGAGATTTAGAATATTTAATCGCTTTAGCAGACTATAAACATTTCCGTCGTGCGGCGGACGCTTGTAACGTCAGCCAACCTACATTAAGCGGTCAAATTCGCAAATTAGAGGACGAATTGGGTACGGTATTGCTTGAACGTACCAGCCGCAAAGTATTATTTACTCAAGCGGGTTTAACCCTCGTCGAACAAGCCAAAGCCGTATTACGTGAAGTAAAAGTGCTAAAAGAGATGGCAAGCAACCAAGGTAAAGAAATGTCCGGCCCCCTCCATGTCGGCATTATTCCGACACTCGGTCCGTATCTTTTACCACTTGTATTGCCGGCGTTAAAATCCACCTTCCCAGAGCTTGAGCTCTATATTTATGAGCTACAAACAACACAATTGGTTGATCAGCTTGAATCCGGACAATTGGATTGCGGTATCTTAGCCTTTGTAAAAGAAAGCGAACCTTTTATTGAAGTGCCTATTTTTGACGAGCAAATGCTGTTAGCGGTTTCTAATAAACATGAATGGGCGAATAAAAATAATCTCGATATTACCTGCTTAAAAGACAAAGAGTTACTCTTTTTAGATGACGGACATTGTCTCCGTACGCAAACACTTGATTATTGTTTGTCGGTCGGCGCCAAAGAAAGCACGCATTTCAAAGCGACTAATCTTGAAACATTACGTAATATGGTTGCGGCTAATGCGGGAATGTCACTTATTCCCGAATTAGCGGCGAAGCATTGCGAAGGGCTGAACTATCTCACTTTTGATGAACCTAAGCCTTACCGTACCGTCGGTTTAATTTATCGCCCGGGCTCACCGTTACGTATTCGCTATGAGCGTCTTGCCAAAGAAGTGGCAAAAATTATGAAACAAGAGAGAAGTAATGAGTAATATAGGCATTCGAGCTCAACAAAAAGAAAAGACTCGTCGTGCGTTAGTGGATGCGGCGTTTAACCAGTTAAGCGCGGAAAAAAGTTTTTCTAATTTAAGCCTACGAGAAGTTTCCAGAGAAGCGGGGATCGCACCGACTTCGTTTTATCGTCACTTTAAAGATTTGGACGAACTCGGCTTAGCGATGGTGGATGAAGCCGGTTTACTCTTACGCCAACTGATGCGCCAAGCTCGCAAACGAATTGCAACGGGGGGTAGCATCGTTGCCGTTTCAACCGACACGTTCTTTGAGTTGATTGCAGATCGCCCGAACGTGTTCCGTTTACTCTTAAGGGAAAGTTCCGGTACTTCACAAGCGTTTCGTACCGCCGTTTCTCGTGAAATTCAACATTTTATTGCCGAACTGACCGATTACATTGTGGCGAAAGATCCGAACAGTAGCCGTGAAATCGCTTATATCCAAGCCGAAGGATTAGTGACCATCGTATTTACAGCCGGTTCTTACGCACTTGATATGAATACGCAAGAGCGAGAAAAACTCAAAAAACGCGTGATTATGCAGTTAAGAATGTTAGCTAGAGGGGCGGCTTCTTATACTTACAGTCACGATAAGGAACACCAATAATGCAAAACAAACAGGCAATGCTTTCACGTTTCGGTAAAAACATTTTTTTCTACGGATTAATGTTTATCGTGCTAAGTACCGTGATTGATTGGTATCGCAAACCGCATGCGCCAAACGAATTTGCTCAGCAAGTTTTATATGATTTACAACAGCAGCCGAAAGTAATTGCTCAACTTAGTCACCAAAAACCGATGTTGTTGTACTTTTGGGGCAGTTGGTGTACTTATTGCAAATTCACTTCACCGGCGATTCAACAATTGGCCGATGAGGATATTTCCGTTTTAAGCATTGCACTTAAATCAGGTAATCCGCAGCAAGTTGCCGATTACCTTAAACAAGAAGATTACCGGTTTCCCGTTATCAATGATCCTAACGGCGAAATTTCCAAAAGCTGGGATATCCAAGCGACTCCGACGATTCTTATCATCAAAGACGGTAAAATCGTTCAACATACCACAGGGCTTACCAGCTATTGGGGACTTAAAGTCCGCCTTTGGTTGAGTAACTTAACTTAATACAAGCGGTCTGATTTGTAAATTTTTCTGCAAATCAGACCGCTTTAGCATATATAAAGAGAACATTATGATAATTGATCCGAATTACCAACAAGAAAACGAAAAGTACGAGAACCCCGTACCAAGCAGAGAATTTATTTTACAAACTATCCGAGAATTCGATGCGCCGATGAGCCGTGAAGAATTACTTGAAGCCTTTCATATCTATGATGAGGAACGTACCGAAGGGGTTCGCCGTCGCTTGCGAGCGATGGAAAATGACGGGCAATTAATCTTTACCAAACGCAAATGTTATGCTCTGCCGGAAAAAATGGATTTAATTAAAGGCACGGTTATCGGTCATCGTGACGGTTACGGCTTTTTACAAGTAGAAGGCGGAGAAAAAGGCGACGATTGGTTTATTCCGAATAACCAAATGGCACGTGTGATGCACGGTGATTTCGTACTTGCTCAACCGAACGGTACCGATCGTCGAGGTCGCCGTGAAGTACGTATCGTCCGAGTTTTAGAAGCACGTAAAAAACAAATTGTCGGTCGTTTCTTCCTAGAAAGCGGTATCGGTTTTGTCGTACCGGACGATAGCCGCATCACACAAGATATTCTTATTCCGGATGATCAGCGCATGGGCGCAAGAATGGGACAAGTGGTTGTTGTGGAATTGCAAGAACGCAAAGCAAGTTTTACTCGCCCGGTCGGTTTTATTACCGAAATCTTGGGCGATAACTTGGCTCCGGGTATGGAAATCGAAATTGCACTGCGTAACCACGATATTCCGCACGTTTGGCCGGAAGGCGTAGAAAAACAAATTCGTCAATTTAGCGAAGAAGTGCCGGAAGAAGCAAAAGCAGACCGTGTTGATTTACGTGATTTACCGCTAGTAACGATTGACGGTGAAGACGCACGAGATTTTGACGATGCCGTTTTTGCCAGAAAAGAAGGGGACGGTTGGCGTTTATGGGTAGCGATTGCCGATGTGAGTTATTACGTTCGTCCGAAAACCGCACTGGATTTGGAAGCGGCGAATCGCGGCAATTCGGTTTACTTCCCGAATCGAGTGATCCCTATGTTACCGGAAATTCTGTCAAACGGTTTATGCTCATTAAATCCGCAAGTGGACAGATTATGTTTGGTAGCGGAAATGACCGTATCGAAAAAAGGTGAACTGACCGGCTATCAATTCTATCAAGCGGTAATGAACTCGCACGCCCGCTTAACTTATACTAAAGTTTGGAAAATATTAGAAGGTGACGAAGCGTTACGTGAGCGTTATGCAACACTGGTACCGCATTTGGAAACTTTAAATGAGATGTTTAAAGTGTTGCAAAACACTCGTCGCTATCGAGGTGCGATTGAATTTGAAACGATTGAAAACCAATTTATTTTCAATCCGCAAGGCAGAATCGAACGTATCGAGCCGCTAATTCGTAACGATGCGCACAAAATCATCGAAGAATGTATGATTTTAGCGAATATTGCCGCCGCTCGTCTTGTCGAAAAAGCCAATGAACCGGCGTTATTCCGTATTCACGATAAACCGAGCGAAGAAAAGCTCACTAGTTTTAAATCCTTTATTAAAGAATGCGGGCTCACTTGGGACGTTGGGCTTGATCCGACACCAAAGGATTACGCCGTATTACTCGAACAACTCGCCGAACGTCCGGATCGCGAATTAATTCAAACTATGTTACTGCGCTCGCTCAAACAAGCGGTCTATTCAGCGGATAACGTCGGACATTTCGGTTTGGCTTTAACCGAATACGCCCACTTTACTTCACCGATTCGCCGTTATCCTGATTTGCTGTTACACCGTGCAATTAAATACTTGATTGAAAAGGGAAAAGGCAATACCAGACACTATACCGATTGCGGCGGTTATCACTATAAATTGGACGATATCGACCAATTCGGCGAGAAATGTTCGGCAGCCGAACGTCGGGCGGACGAAGCGACCCGTGAAGTGGCGGATTGGTTGAAATGCGAATTTATGCAAGATCATCTCGGCGAAGAGTTTGAAGGTGTGATTTCAAGCGTAACCGGTTTCGGTTTATTCATTAAAATCAACGAGTTATTGATCGACGGCTTGGTGCATATTTCAACATTAGACAATGATTACTATCATTATGATGCGGATCGCCAACGTTTAGTCGGTGGTAGCGGGGTTATTTATCGCTTAGGTGATCCGGTGAAAGTCAAAGTGATTAATGTCAATTTAGATGATAAGAAAATCGACTTTGCTTTGATTGATAATCTGCGTAAAGGTATCGCTGTCGGTAAAACTGCAAAACAGAAAGCCAAAACAGCCGGCGATAAGCCGATATTTAAAGAACCTAAAACAATGAAATCAAGCAAAAGTAAATCGAAAAAAGAAAAGGAAGCTACGAAAACAGCAGCAAAATCTTCTGATCGAAAACGTAAAAAATAGTGAATAAGCGGTAAGATTTGCAAAATTTCTTACAAACTCTACCGCTTGTCAGCCTCTCCATTTAAACTAAATAGCCTATTTATCTAGGCTATTTTTATCGGAATTTTATCTTATGACTAAATTTAAACTTATTTTATTAACCTCAACGCTGACATTCTTGTTCGCTTGTACTTCGTCCGTACCGAAAAAGAAAGCGAGAGCCAATTATCTCAAGGATAATATCAGCCAAGCGGAATTATCCAATGCCACGCATTATAAACGTTACTTCTATAGTTGTAGTAACCTTGAAACCGGTGCAAATTCTCATTTATCGACTTATTTCCCGCTTTCAAAAGAAAGCCGTCTAAAAGATAACTTCGGTTTCTATTTTCAATTGGACGGCGGCAAAGTAGAACCCTTTGATCACCTTGAAAATAAAACGCTTAATGCACGCGGTACTCGTTTTGAAGTCACCTATAATTCGTATTACCCGATTCAAGGCAACTATGTGGATTTAGTCGCCCGAGAGCAAGGTTCTACTTATTATAAAAATATTAACGGCATACGTGTTCCTTGGTTAGCTTGCCGAGAAAGTTAAACATCACGGTATTGCGATTAAAACTAGCGTATGTAACTTTTTTATCTATCTTAGACTTTTTGGTTCTTGTTTAAACTCGCTGAAAATCTTATTATTTTATCGCACAAATGATAAAGATTCTCATTTGTAAGAATTTGTAAAGGTACTTGCTTATAAAGATGAGAATTATTATCATTAAACCACTTCAAAAAATAATAGGTAATCACTCCAACTCTTACGCCTCATTCCCCCACAAAATGAGGCGTTTTTTTTCGTCTATAACCGATTAAACCTTATCAATTCCAATGTATCCCGTTATAATAGATAGCATTTTCATATTTAAGACAAGATATAAGGAATCATCAAATGGCTCAATCTATTGAAGCAACTTTAGCCGAATTGAAACGCGGTGTGGAAAATATTTATTCTGAAGAAGATTTAATTGAAAAGTTAAAAGAAAACCGTCCGTTACGTATTAAATTAGGCGCAGACCCGACAGCACCCGATATTCACTTAGGTCATACCGTTGTTTTAAATAAGCTCCGCCAATTCCAACAACTTGGTCATGAAGTGATTTTCTTAATCGGCGACTTTACCGGTATGGTCGGTGATCCGTCAGGCAAAAACTCAACTCGCCCGCCGCTCACTCGTGAAGACGTGTTACGCAATGCGGAAACCTATAAACAACAATTATTCAAAATCTTAGATCCGAATAAAACGCGTGTGGTCTTCAACTCCGAATGGTTGGGTAAATTAGGGACGGAAGGTATGATTCGCCTTGCCTCTAATTACACGGTTGCCCGTATGCTTGAGCGTGACGATTTCAAAAAACGTTTTACCAATAATCAATCTATTGCAATCCACGAATTTATTTATCCGTTACTTCAAGGTCACGACTCTGTTGCGTTAGAAGCGGATGTTGAGTTAGGCGGTACAGACCAAACCTTTAACTTATTAGTCGGTCGTGAGTTACAAAAATCAGCAGGTCAAAAACCGCAGGTAGCAATGACATTACCATTACTTGTCGGCTTAGACGGCGAGAAAAAAATGTCGAAATCACTTGGTAACTATATCGGTGTAACCGATGCGCCGAGCGATATGTTCGGTAAAGTGATGTCGATTTCAGACGAGTTAATGTGGGACTGGTACAATTTACTTTCATTCCGTCCGTTAGACGAAATCGCTCAATTGAAAGCGGACGTTGCGGAAGGTAAAAACCCGCGTGATGTGAAGATTCTTTTAGCGAAAGAGTTAATTGCTCGTTTCCACGATCAAGCGGCGGCGGATGCGGCGGAACAAGAGTTTATCAACCGTTTCCAAAAAGGCGCAATCCCGGATGAAATGCCGGAATTTACGTTTGAAGGCGAAATCGGTTTAGCGACTTTATTAAAAGAAGCCGGTTTAGTCGCATCAACTTCCGAGGCGATTCGTTCCGCACAACAAGGCGGGGTAAAAATCGACGGCGAAAAAGTAGAAGACGTTCGTCAAAATGCACAACAGGGTACGTTCGTTTACCAAGTCGGTAAACGTAAATTCGCCCGTGTAACGGTTAAATAAGTCTTAGATATAAACGAAAAGGAAGCCTAGGCTTCCTTTTTTATGCTTTGGACAAGCGGTTAAATTTGTTAATTTTTTTGTAAATTCGACCGCTTGTTATAGAAACAAAAATGCCCAAGTTTCAACTCACTTGGGCATTTTTTATCACTCCATTCTAATCGTCTAAGAAACTACGTAAAGTTTCCGAACGGCTTGGGTGACGAAGTTTGCGTAATGCTTTCGCTTCAATCTGACGAATACGTTCACGCGTTACGTCAAACTGTTTACCGACTTCCTCAAGCGTGTGGTCTGTGTTCATATCAATACCGAAACGCATACGCAATACTTTTGCTTCACGCGGCGTTAAGCCTTCCAACACTTCATTCGTTGCTAAACGTAAACTTTCCGCAGTTGCCGAATCTAACGGTAATTCAAGGCTTTCGTCTTGAATGAAATCACCTAAATGTGAATCATCGTCATCACCAATCGGTGTTTCCATTGAGATAGGCTCTTTTGCAATCTTCAGCACTTTACGAATCTTATCTTCCGGCATTCCCATACGTTCCGCTAACTCTTCCGGAGTCGCCTCACGACCCATTTCTTGTAAACATTGGCGAGAAATACGGTTAAGTTTATTGATGGTTTCAATCATATGCACCGGAATACGGATAGTACGTGCTTGGTCTGCGATTGAACGGGTAATCGCCTGACGAATCCACCATGTTGCATAAGTAGAGAATTTGTAACCGCGACGGTATTCAAACTTATCTACCGCTTTCATCAAGCCAATGTTACCTTCCTGAATTAAATCTAAGAATTGTAAACCACGGTTGGTATATTTTTTCGCAATCGAGATTACTAAACGTAAGTTCGCTTCAACCATCTCTTTTTTCGCACGACGAGCTTTTAACTCACCGTTTGCGATACGACCGCCGATTTCACGGATCTGTGCCACCGTTAAACCGGTACTTTGTTCCATACGTTGTAAGTTCGCGATATTGACACGAATTTGATCAACGTAGTTAGCCAGTTTCGGGGCGGCACCTTTTTTCGCATTGATTGCTTTTTCAATCCATTCTTCCGACGTTTCGTTGCCTTGGAACAGTTTCAAGAAATCCGCTTTCTTCATTTGCGCATATTCAACCGCATAGCGTTGAATCTGACGCTCTTCCGAACGTACTTGTTTCATCATTTTTTGCATTGATTCCACAAGCAAATCGAATTGCTTCGGTACTAAACGGAACTCACGGAAAATATCCGAAAGTGCTTGAATATGCTCTCTTGATTTTTTATGGCTACGACCGTGTTTTTGAATCGCTTGTAAGGCTTTTTCGTGTTGCTCGCGTAACGCATAGAATTTTTCGCGAGCAAGTTCAGGATCGATTGAATTGTCATCACCGGTATCCGCATTGCCGTCGCTTTCTTCCTCTTCGCTTTCGTCATCGACATCCGCAACATCCGTCGCTTCTTCTTCGGCATCAAGATCAACCTCTAAATCTTCTAATGCCGCATCCGCTTGGATATTCGGATCAACAAATGCCGTAACAAGATCCGACAAACGCATCGTACCTTCTTCAACCTGTGCGTAAAAACCGATTAGCTCGGTTAAGGCTTCCGGATATTCCGCTACCGCACACTGTACTTCGTTGATACCTTCTTCAATACGCTTTGCAATATCAATTTCGCCTTCACGGGTAAGTAGCTCAACCGTCCCCATTTCACGCATATACATACGCACCGGGTCTGTGGTTCGACCTAACTCGGATTCTACGGTAGAAAGTACTTTAGTCGCTTCTTCTACGACATCTTCATCAGCGATATTTTCCGCAAGCATCAGCTCGTCGGTATCCGGAGCGGTTTCTAAAACCTTGATCCCCATATCGTTGATCATTTGAATAATATCTTCGATCTGCTCTGCATCAACCAACTCTTCCGGTAAGTGGTCATGCACTTCCGAAATCGTTAAATAGCCTTGTTCACGCCCTTGGGCAATCAGAAGTTCTAATTGAGATTGCTGTTCTAATTGTTGTTCCATAATTGTATCCGTTTTATGTGCGAGCAAAAATAGTGTTGGATTATACCATTAATTGCAATTTTCTTGATAGTTTTGCAAAAAATTTCTCAAAAATGACCGCTTAATCATTGTGCGATCAACATCACTAATTCTTGCTTTTCTTCTGCGCTTAATCCTAGCGTACGATCTTTGGCGATCAATACTTCAATCCGCTTTTCTACTAATTTTGCATAGAGAAAATCAAGCGTTTCGATAAAAGTGCTTTCAATATTTTCCGGTGTAACTAGATGATCCCAGTCGGCTAAAATTTCAAGAGTGCGGAAATTCGGTTTATCTCGCCAATGTTCCAGCAAAGCCCCCATTGATACACCCACTTTTTGTCGGCAAACATCAACCAATTCAAGTAATAACTCAAAGCCCGGTTCCTCCAACGTCTTTAAAGCGGAAATATCCGGTACAAATTTAACTAATTCTGGATTTTGTAATAACAAAGCGATAAGTAAACGCATTGGCGTTCGCTTAATTTGCGGTGTTTGAGCCTTAGTTTTTTGTGTAGATTGCACTCGGCTTGGTAACATCGCCTCTAGTTGCGCCGGATCTAAAATCCCTAATTTTTGCCCGAGAATATTGCGCAAATAAACACGTAACATCTCGCCCGGAATACGGTTAATTAGCGGTATCGCTAATGCCGCCAATTTTGATTTCCCTTCTTTACTGGAGAGATCCACTTGTGCAATCAAGGAATCAAACAAGAAATCACTGAGTGACAACGCATTTTGCAAGTAGGCTTCAAAGCCCTGCTTGCCATGCACCCGTACAAAACTGTCCGGATCTTCGCCGTCCGGCAAGAAAATAAATTTCAGCTGACGCCCGTCATGCAAATACGGCAGCGCATTTTCAAACGCTCGCCATGCCGCTTCTCGTCCGGCTCTGTCGCCGTCATAACAACAAATCACTTGTTCGGTAACACGGAACATTTGCTGAATTTGTTCGCCGGTGGTTGCCGTACCGAGTGATGCTACCACGTTATCTACCCCAAATTGCGCCAATGCGACCACATCCATATAGCCTTCGACCACAACGAGTGAAGTAGGGTTTTCGTTCTGTTGCAGTGCCTGGAATAAGCCGTATAATTCATTACCTTTATGGTAAGTCGCCGATTCCGGCGAGTTCAGATATTTAGGTCGTTCATCGCCCATTACTCGCCCGCCGAAAGCAATCACTCGTCCGCGTTTATCACGAATCGGGAACATTACTCGATTGCGAAATTTATCGTAAATTCGACCGCTATCATTTTGGGTAATCATACCCGTATCAAACAATTTCTGTACTTCATCGCGATTCGTACCGAACTTACGTAGCACCGAATCCATCGAATTATGTGCAAAACCAATCTCAAAACGATCGATGATTTCCGCTGACAGTCCACGGTTTTGTAGGTAACTTTGGCTAGGAATATCTTGGGTTAAATTTTGTTGATAAAACCGACTAATCGCTTCTAACAGCTCATATAAATTACGCTTGGTTTTGTAGCTCGCCTGAGGCTTACCGTCACGAGCCATCACATTCTCACGCGGTACTTCCAAACCTTGCATCGCGGCAAGTTCTTCAATCGCCTCGGGAAATTCCAGTTTATCGTAATCCATTAAAAAGCTAATCGCATTACCATGCGCTCCGCAACCGAAGCAGTGATAAAACTGTTTAGATTGACTGACGGTAAACGAAGGACTTTTTTCGTGATGAAACGGACAACAGGCTTGATAATCTCGTCCTGCTTTTTTGAGTTTGACCCGACTATTGATCAGCTCGACAATATCGGTACGCGCAACAAGATCATCAATAAACGAACGAGGAATTGTACCTTTCATTGATTCTCCTTGTTATAGCGGCAAGCGGTTAGATTTACGCTAAATTTTGCAAAAAATTATCAAAATTTGACCGCTTATTTACTAATAGGTTACATAGGGGTTCACTAGAAACACTAAAACCGTGATTCCAAAAGGTTTCACGGTTTTAGTTAATTTAAGCTAAGTAGCAGACTGCTAATTAGTATAAACGAGTGTTACGTGCATTTTCACGTGCATTACGTTTAGCGTGACGTTTAGCTAAAGATGCTTTTTCACGTTTACGAATTGTTGTTGGTTTTTCATAGAATTCACGAGCGCGAACTTCTGCTAATAAACCTGCTTTTTCGCAAGAGCGTTTGAAACGACGTAATGCAACGTCAAATGATTCATTTTCACGAACTTTAATTACTGGCATATGCCATCACCTCAGGAAATATATGTTTAAATAAAGTCGCACACAATTTTGGCGACATAGAACTAAAAAAGGTAGCACATTCTACCCCAGCTTACTTATAAAGTAAAGGGTAAATTCAGTAGGAACGCTATACAAATTCACACTTTTTAGACTAAAAAACAAACACAGAGACCGGTTTATTTTTAAGAAAGATCTCAAATGATCCTAACTTATCTATATTTAAATATTAAGATCCGATGCTAAACGCTCTCGGAGGTAAGAGCCGTCAAGTATAGCTTGCCACCAATCCTTATTCGCTAAATACCATTCAACGGTTTTACGTAACCCCGATTCAAAGGTTTCTTGCGGCTGCCAGCCCAAATCAGTGCAAATTTTACTCGCATCAATTGCATAACGAACGTCATGCCCCGGACGATCTTTTACATAAGTAATTAGCTCTTCGTACTTATTTATCCCATTACGTTTATTCGGCACCAATTCATCTAAGATTCGGCAAATGGCGCACACCACTTCGATATTAGTTTTTTCGTTATGCCCGCCGATATTGTAAGTTTCTCCAACCTTCCCGTCACATAACACTTTATAAAGCGCACGTACGTGATCTTCGACAAATAGCCAATCTCGAATTTGTAAACCGTTTCCATACACAGGTAACGGTTTTCCTTCAAGTGCATTTAAAATCATTAAAGGAATAAGTTTTTCCGGAAATTGAAAAGGACCGTAATTATTAGAACAGTTTGTCACTAATATCGGCAAACCGTAAGTACGAAACCAAGCTCGAACCAAATGATCGCTCGATGCTTTCGAGGCTGAATAAGGGCTGGAAGGTGCGTAAGGCGAAGTTTCCGTAAATAGCCCCTCACCGTTACCTAAATCACCATAAACTTCATCGGTTGAAATATGATGGAAACGAAAATTTTGCTTTTTATCTAAGGGCAAATCTGACCAATATCGACGACTTGCTTCCAGTAACGTATAAGTACCGATAATGTTGGTTTGCATAAACGTCGCCGGCCCGCCAATCGAGCGATCAACGTGGCTCTCCGCTGCGAGGTGCATAACCGCATCCGGTTGATATTTGCAAAAAAGTTGCGAAATTCGACCGCTATCACAAATATCCACTTGCTCGAAATGATAGCGTGAACTTTTACTCTCATTTTTCAATGAGGCGAGGTTTCCTGCATACGTCAGTTTATCGAGATTAACTACAACACAGTCGGTATGCTTAATAATATAACGTATGAGAGCAGAACCGATGAAGCCCGCTCCGCCGGTAATAAAGACTGTTTTCATAAGCCCGTACCTATTTGAAGATATACTTCTGAATTATCGGGAACAAGAAAAAGCAGAAAGAAAATCTTTCTGCTCTTAAAAGATTAGTAAGCACCCGCTCTCTTCCGAACGGCTGTAATTGTTTTAAAAAGAATCGCAATATCGTTCCATAATGACCAGTTTTTCACATACCAAGAATCAAAATAAACACGCGTATCATAGTCCACATCGTTACGACCGCTTACTTGCCATAACCCGCTCATACCCGGTTTCGCCATTAGATAATAATCCAAATTATCTTTATAATACGCTAATTCATCAGAAACTACCGGGCGAGGACCGACCAAACTCATCTGTCCGACCAAAACATTAAATAATTGCGGTAATTCGTCTAAACTGGTTTGGCGAATAAAAGCGCCTATTTTCGTCACTCTAGGATCATTCTTCAATTTAAAATCTTTTTCCCATTCCGCCTTTGCAGCTTCATCACAAGCAAGCAAATCATGTAATACCTGATCCGAATTGACTACCATAGAACGAAATTTTAAACATTTAAACGGTTTACCGTTTTTCCCTATACGAAGATGACCGTAAATAGCATTTCCGCCGTCTTTTTTAATCGTAAAATAAAGCCATAACAAAATAGGAGATGTTAATAAGATCAATAAAATAGAACCGACAATATCCATTGTACGTTTTAATACTCTCGAAGATCTTTTTGCCAGGTTATTGTTTACACGCAATAACATCACTTCATAACTAAACAAAAACGACATATCCGTACTATACAGAGGTAAACCGCGTAAAGTAGGAATGACAGATACCGAACGATAGCATTGTTTGGATAAATATCTTAGCCAACTATCTCGTTGATCGTTTTCGTAATCTTCCAAGGCAACAATAAATTGATCGGACTTCTTCGTAACCAATTCCCATAAACTCTGACGTGTTTCATTAATAATAGGTACGCCTAACTTATCTAAATCGGGGTGCTTATCCAAAGCAACAAAGTATTTAACTTTAAAGCCTAAATACGGCTCACTGACCAGAGCATGATAAGCGTCTATCGCATTCTTCCCTCCGCCGATAATAATCGTATCTTTCAGATATAGCTTGGTTTTAATTAAATAATTTTTAACCAGAACACGCCCTAAAGGCACGATAATTAAAGAAATCGTCCAAGTTAAGACCCATAAATAACGGGAAAAATAAAGTTTGGAAAATGCAATGGTTGCCAATTCAACAACCGCTAAAATAGTAAGCGTTCTAATAACCTCTTTTAACTCGAACCAGAAAGGTTTACGATAAGTATAATGTCTTAATCTCAGTGCAAACCAAGACACACATACAATCGCAAGAAACAGATGAATCAGCAACCTATCGTTAATCTGTTCCATAGGAAAATATTTATTTAGATCTCCCGTCCATAAATTTAATAATTCTAAGGACAATAAAAAAGAGAAATAAAATAATATGAAATCAGTAAATGCAAGAATATATTTACACAAAATCTGCTTTTTCATTCTAATATTCCCAATCTCTTATTTAGATCTTTTTAAAAATTTTCTTTTTAAAAGTCCTATTACTTTCAAAAGAATTTTCTCTTTTTCTAAAGTTATCACCTTAATTTCTTTTTTAGATAACTTATTCTTTAATAACCAGACATTAAATAAACGTTCCGCCAAAAAACCGAACACTCTTTTTTGGTAATTATCATAACCGCTAATATCAATTAGTTTTTCTAATTTAAACAAAATAGCAAATAACCAAGCACAATATTGTTCAAAATATTCTCTTTTCAGTACAAACATATTAAACAAATGTAATGAATCACTAGACATTACTTGTTCAAAAGCAGTGACGTACTCCGGAAAATCCCGCTCAATAATTTTTTTAGTTAAATCCAAATCTTTAATATAATGTGCATTTTTATAATGACTATAAACGCTCTCAATATAATAATTTCTCTTTTTCGCTACAACGGCATCATATTTAACTAAATAAGACAATAATTCATTTTCTGAGGCAATTCTTTTACCTTTTAACAGAATGTCCGAGCCTTTAAAATAACGGCGATAATGTACTAAACCGACATAATCGTTTTCTGCAAAGGCATCGTTTTTCCATGCCCAATACAATGCGGTTAATTCACAAAACGAACCGTTTTTTACTGAAATATTATCACCCGTATCATCACCTTGAATAGCTAATTGCTGTCGATGTAATGCTTTTCCGACATAAATCGGTACATAACAAGCCGTATTAGGAAATTCATAGTTTTTATGGGTTGCAATTAGAATTTTAACTCTGCTCATAATTTTTATAAGTATTCTCTATGATGGGAAAAATTCTTTGTTAAACCATGCCAAATGCCTCTTATACCGATTTTTAATTTAGTTATATTCGGCTTAGTAAATAGGAAAAACCAACATACTTTAATACAAAATAAGACTGAAATTAAACTTCCTTTATAATCCAAAAGATTACGAATATTATTTCGACACATACAATAGAGCTTTAATTTAGATTCGGTATCATTAAATTTTAATAAATTAAAAAACATTGGCGTACCTAACGTTAGCTCCTTCGGATGATAAAATTTAGAAGATGTTACGGTAAATATCTTAAACCCAGATCTTCTAGCTCTCCAAGTATATTCCATATCATCGCCCCAAATAAAATAATCAGCTTTAGGGAAGCCTATTTCCTCTACCATCTTTCTCGAAAATAAAATACCGTTAAACGGCATCACAATATCAGGAATAATATTATTTTTTGTTGCTGTTTCTACATCAGCTAAAGTCGTTAAGACCTTTTTACTATTCGGTAAGCGTAATGTAAACGTAAGTTCTTCAGGATTCTTATTATTTAATACTAAAGGACCAATATAGTTATCTTCATTAGCATACGGCATTAACTCGGCTAAACTGTCCTTAGCCGGTAAACCGTCATCATCCATTAACCAAATATAGTCAAACTGACGCTGATAAGCAAACTCAATGCCAGCGTAAAAGCCACCCGCACCACCTTGATTCGTATCTAAAGTCACAAGAGTAAATTTATCGTTATCTAACCAACCGTTACTTCGCAAAAAATCCACTGTTCCATCCGTACTGGCATTATTGACCACTACAATATGAGCAAGAGGATAACTTTGAGTTTGCAAGGCCTGCAGGCAATTCAATAATAATTCTTTGCGATTATAAGTAACTACCACCGCACAAATGGATTTTTCTATAATCATTTTATGTTATTCACAAAATTACGTTTATATTTTATATGACTCTGAATATTTTTTTCCGCATCTTTCTTATCCCATATTTGTAATTCCCAAGGATAAAAAAAATTGCTCGCATTTTTAAAATAAACATGAATTCCCACATATTCATCTTTATCTCTTAAATACCAATTTTTTAAACCGTATTTTTCTTGCCAATCGTCTAACGATTCCATAATTAATGCAATATCTTCACTAGATACAATAATTCTGGCACCAAAAATATCGTTTAAAATACTATTAACCGGATATCCTTCGTTTCGCTGTTTAAACCGTTCTATTTTATCTAAGATAGATTCTGACGTTTTAACACGGTAAAAATAAGGTACATCATATAAATTAGCACGATATAAATAATCATTAATTGATTCATGAAGATTTAAACGATAGGCTAAAATATGTTCTGTCGGGACTTTAGAGAATGTATGTTTTAAATTTACTTTCTCTATCTTACCTGTTTCAAAATAATCATTTGAGAAAGAAAGATGGAGTTTATTTATTTCATCTATTAAACGCTCAATTTTTTCTAACATCGCATTCTCCAATAAAAACCGCTTATAATAATTATTACAAGCGGTCTATTTTCTAAAGAATTTTACACATCCATATTTACATAGAACGGTTTTAAATTCTTATTACTCGCTAATGATTGTTTAATCTCATCAACGGTTTCTAATGCTTCCTTAATGGTTACATCCATATCTAAATAACGATATGTCCCTAAACGTCCGACAAAAGTTACTTGCGTTTCTTTGTTTGCTTTTTCAACATACTGTTGCAATAAGGCTTTATCTTTCACTAAACGAATAGGATAGTATGGAATATCATTTTCTTCGCATAAACGGCTAAATTCACGATAGCAAATCGTTTTTTCGTGATTCTCCCACGGTGCAAAGTGTTTGTGTTCCGAAATACGCGTATATGGAACTTCTTCATCGCCATAGTTAATTACTGCATTACCTTGGAAATCACCTTCAGTACGGAACGCTTCAAAATCTAACGTACGATAACCTAGACGGCCTAGCTCAAATCCAAAATAAGCATCTAACGGACCCGACCAAAAAATATGATCGAATTCTTCTTTCATACTTTCAACAAATGGGGTCGCTAACCGTACTTCAATATTCTCGTGTTTCAGAATATTTTCTACGATAACGGTATAACCGTCCTTCGGCATACCTTGGAATTTATGCGCAAAGTAATTATCGTCATAATTAAAACGCACCGGTAAGCGTTTTAAGATACTTGCCGGTAATTCTTTCGGCTCTACGCCCCATTGTTTTTTAGTATAGCCGTAGAAAAACGCTTTATATAAATCACGCCCTACAAAACGCATCGCTTGTTCTTCAAACGTTTGCGGATCGGTAATCGACATATCCGCTTGGCTTTCAATTAATGCTTTTGCCTCACTCGGCGAACACGTTTTACCAAAGAACTGGTTAATCGTATGTAAATTAATCGGCAACGAATACACAGCCCCTTGGCTAATTGTTTTTACTCGATTAACAAACGGCATCCACTCACCAAATTGATTCACATAATTCCACACACGTTCATTATCAGTATGGAAAATATGCGGACCGTAAATATGCACCATTACATTCGTTTCGGCATCACGTTCAGAGTAGCAGTTTCCCGCCACATGATTACGTTGATCAATTACCGTTACTTGATAACCTTGCTCTGCAAGCTCACGTGCAATAACCGCATTTGAGAAGCCAGCGCCGACTAGGAGAAATTTTTTCATAAGACCTACTTATATTATTTATGTTTAAAAATTTTATTCCAATAATCCTCATTAAATTGAGTATTATTCATATATTCAACAATTTTAGGATATTCTTTTCTTACATCTTTCATAGTCTTCCTCAATTCATTAAAAAGTCGAAGACTTTCTTTGAATGAATATTCACAATAGTAACCAATATTACCATCAGAGTTATATAAAAAATATTTTTTATATGAATATACAATAGGAAAGTTTCCATTATGCATAGAAAGTAAAGGTATTTTATTATTTTTTAATGTACTTTTTTTCCAAGGTAATGCCAGTCTAAACAGGCTAATTAATAATTTTATATATTTTTTATTACCTCTAGGAAAATATGATTTCTCCCTCTCAAAATAAATATCTATATCACTAGTTATACCTTGTAATTTAGGAGTAAATTCTCTACCTAATTTTACAGGATAATCACCATTTCCAGATAATACAAATTCAGGAGAAAGCATATCTTTATATTTCAATGAATCTTGCAATGCTTTAATTCTAATTTCTGCTCTCTTATAATCCCACATTAAAATATCTCTAACTATTAATTGAAAAGTACGCTTAAATGAAGACTTCATCTGTTTTTCAGAAATATTTAAGAAAGCAAATGCATGAATTTCATTTTTCATACTTAGATAATCTGTCATAAATAAATGGCGTTTAATAGAGAAATCTTCATGCCATACAAATATAGTTGGAAAAACTGAAAGCTTAACCCCATGTTTTTGTAAATATAATGATGAACAGATATCATCCCATTTGAAGAAGAAATTTGGTAATATGGGAGTTTCTTTAACCTCTGCCATATAGAACCACCATCCACTGAAATCAGGATTTCCTTCCGAATATAAAGCATTATATTGTTCGCTATTTAAATCTGATAAATAATCACCATCATTAATTGCAGTAAAGAAACGGTTTACTTCCCATGGTAAACGCCCACCTTGCTCATGAATTTTATCTTTCTTCGTAAAATGCAACATCATTCCACCATAGGCTTTTTTATCTTGTGAAATCTGTGCAATAGCTAAAGCTCTAAATACAATTTCTGGAGACAATAAAATATCATCATCCATGAAAAGGATATAATCCGTATTACTATGATGTGCCTCTAACAAACCTCTCATGAAGCCACCAGTTCCACCTAGATTAGCTTGAGAAATCAATAAGAATTTCTCTGATTCAACAAAATCGCTATACTTTAGTGTACTCCCATTATCTACAACAATTGCTCTAAATTTAAAGTTATCTAATGGCTTATATTCCAATAATGAATTAACATTATTCGTTACATATTGCTCTTTCTTAAATGTAGTAATACTTAAATCAACCGTTTTTTCTGATACTATATCATCTTCCACAGCCCATTCAGCACCATGAATAACAAGTTTATTCCGAGTACTAATTTCAAAAGAATAACGTTTCGTACCAGCTTCTAAATAAAAAGGACCTAAGATAATCTCTCCTTTAGAAATACAATCATTTGATTGATAAACTATATCATTATTCCATTGTGTTTTTCTGAATACTTTTAACGAGCTAAGATTACCTTCTATGTTAAGCTTTAGATATACACTTCTAGCTTTAGTATTTAAAAAGAAATGTTCCGCAGGGAAACTATTAAAAATTCCTAAAAAATTTATTTTTGTTTCACCATCAAAACTATCAATAGTGATATTGTTATTCTTATGAGAATACGTATAATCTTTACCATCAATTTGATAAAACATATGTTCAGGTAAGGATGAGAAATTAAATATTACATTTTGAACTGTAAACATTTATAAAAGCCTCTTCTATTAAATTAAATCATGCGATAAATTATCGCTTTTAAAAAGCATCTTTCACAATAAACTTATTCCGTCCACCTAGTACTTTCGTCAATAGCCGAATTTTATAGTTAATTATTTAAAGACGAATATTATTACACTTATATTCAGTACAGAATCATTATCATTTTAAAAAATGTCTAGTAGGTTTTCTATTAATCTTCATAAAGCGGAATCACATCTTCCGCTTTTCCGCAAGCTCTTACTACCCCCTTATCAATCCAAATCACGTTTTGACAAAGCTCCTTTACTTGATCAATAGAGTGAGAAACGAATAATAAGGTTGTACCACCGGAAAGCATTTCTTCCATTCTTCTTTTGCATTTTTCTTGGAATGCCGCATCACCTACGGCTAGAACCTCATCAACAATTAAAATTTCCGGTTTAACAATAGTCGCCACGGCAAAGCCAAGACGAGCCGCCATACCGGATGAGAAATTTTTAAGCGGTACGTCAATGAAATCTTGTAACTCTGCAAACTCAATAATTTCATCGAAATGCTGCTCCATAAAGGCCTTTTTATGCCCTAATAAAGCACCGTTTAAATAAATATTTTCTCTTGCGGTTAATTCACCGTCAAATCCTGCACCGAGCTCAATCAGCGGAGCAATATTGCCATTGACTTCAACCGTGCCTTTATAAGGCTTTAAAATACCGCAGATAAGTTTCAATAAAGTGGACTTACCTGATCCGTTAGTACCGATAAGCCCCCAGGATTCGCCTCTTTTTACTTCAAGATTTACATCTTTTAATGCTAAAAACTCTTGGAACATTAGTTCACCTTTTAGCATTTTAATTACATATTCTTTTAAACCATTGTAATTCTCAGTCGATTTATTAAAACGAACTGTTGCATTGGTTACTTTGATTACTGTGTCTTTCATTAGATATATAAAATAAATTCGTCTTGTTTTTTGTTGAAATACCATGCTCCTAAAATAAGCACTAATATCGCAACCCCAGTACCCATAAAAATAGAACCTGCTTCAGGAAATTTTGCATAAAGTACAATATCCCTGAATTGTTCAATATACCAATACATTGGATTAGCTGTTTTATATAATGTTTGATACTCTTCCGGAATAATTGTTACAGGGTAAAAAAGCGGTGTTAAATACATCCACATTGAAACAAAAACTCCCCATAAATATTGAATATCCCTAAAGAAAACGGTAATTGCCGCTAACCATAAACCAAGTCCTAAACTAAATAAAAAAACTTGTAAAATGATAAAAGGGAAAAATAATAAATTCCAAGAAAACTCTGCTTGGGTATAAAGCATTACCAGTAATAATGCGCCGAGTGAGAAAAGTAAATTAACGAGCGAACTGCCTACTTTTGACATCGTAAAAATATATTTAGGTACATAGGTTTTTTTTAGTAACGAAGCATTTCCGGTAACAGACCAAACCGCATTATTTGTTGCCTCCGTCATGAAACTAAAAATAACTTGTCCTGAAATGAGATAAAGCGGAAAATTAGGGATATCGAATCTAAATAAATTAGAAAAGACGATAACTAACACCATCATCAGCATTAACGGATTTAAGATGCTCCATAAGTATCCTAAATAGCTACGTCTATATTTTAATTTTACATCACGAACAACAAGCTGCTTAAGCAGCTCATCAAAGGCGAAAAAACGCTCAATCTTGCCAGCAATAGCCTTTATCATTAATATTTACCTTTACTAAATTAAATAACCTTCTTAATCAGTAGGTTATAGTTGATATTCCGAGTTAAATCTTTGCGAATGATACCAGTATTTCCAGATGCATACAAAGGATTTACGAGGAGCGATAGGATTTATCCTATTGCCCTCTCCCCTAGATTGGTAGATAATGCACAATTATTTTGGTTTTTGTAGGAAATAAAATGAGCGATATTCAAATTCCTCTTATCTTTACCGACGCAGCGGCGAAGAAAGTTAAGAGTTTAATCGAGGGCGAGGATAACCCGAATCTTCGTTTACGAGTATATATTACGGGTGGCGGTTGTAGCGGTTTCCAATACGGTTTTACTTTCGATGACCAAATCAATGAAGGCGATTTAACCATTGAAAATCAAAATGTCGGTTTAGTGGTTGATCCAATGAGTCTGCAATACTTAATCGGTGGAACGGTAGATTATACCGAGGGCTTAGACGGTTCTCGTTTTGTGGTGCAAAACCCTAATGCAAGTTCAACTTGCGGTTGCGGTTCATCCTTTAGTATTTGAAAATATTCTTACAAAAAAGACCGCTTGTTTGCGATTATCACTCAAACAAGCGGTCTTTTTTACCCTAAATTTGCCCTAACCTAAAAAAATTCCTAAGCTAAATAAAAGGTTAGTAATTAGTGCTAATCCTGCCATTTGTCCTAAAATCGGGCGTAATTCAATCGGATCTTGGTGACGATAGACAAACGAACCGTGTTTAGCAAGTAACGGGACGGCAAGTAAAAATAAGTAGCTGTACCAATGTTGAAATTCGCTGATGGCAAAAATCAGATAAGAAATGACCGCTAATACTAATAATACGACATGATAAATCCGCCCGTTTTGACTACCGATACGGACAATCAGAGTATTTTTACCGGCTTGTTTGTCTTGGTTAATATCACGTAGGTTATTGATATTTAATACCGCCACCGATAATAAACCGCAGCCGAAAGCAGGAATAAAAATCATTGCCGGAATACTATGAGCTTGTAAATAGAATGTGCCGATAACCGCGACAAATCCAAAAAAGATCAGTACGAATAAATCACCTAATCCTAAATAACCATAGGCTTTTTTGCCAACCGTATAGGTAATTGCCGCTATAATCGAAATAACACCTAAACTGATAAACACTACTATATCTTTCACAGATTGATAAGCGTAAACCGTCAGTCCTACACCGGCGATAAAGGATAAAACACTGAGCAGAATGACGGCATTTCTTAATTGCCCGCCGGTAATTGCACCGTGCTGAATCGCTCGTAACGGCCCTATTCGTTCCTTTGTGTCGGAGCCTTTAATATGATCACCATAGTCGTTAGCAAAATTAGATAGAATTTGTAATAAAATGGTGGTGATAAAAGCAAGTAACGTAGTAATTAGATCAAAATGTCCGGACCAATAGGCAAGTGCCGAACCTACAATAATAGACGCTAAAGCTAAGGGTAATGTTCTTGGGCGAGCCGTAGTAAACCAAATTGAAAAGGCGGAGTGTTTATCCATTAATGATGTTCTTCCTGTTTTTGTGTAAATTGTTGAATCTCTTTCTGAACTTCTTCTAAAAGTCGTTGCTCACTCGGTAGATAGAGTTGATATTGACTTGCATAAATTTGTTGCTGATGTTCAGGGAGCGTAAATTTTACCACAGCATCGTTTTTATGCGTACAAAGTAAAATGCCGATTGTAGGTGTTTCATGCGGTAGCTTTTCAACCCGATCAAAATAATTCACATACATTTGTAATTGTCCGATATCTTGATGTGTTAATTTATGCGTTTTAATTTCAACTAACACGAAACACTGTAACAAGCGATTATATAATACTAAATCGACAAAAAATTCATCGCCTTCAATATGTAATCGCTTTTGACGAGCAACAAAAGAAAAACCATTGCCAAGCTAATTGCGTCCGCAGTGCGGACACAATTGGGAATGTACGATAAAACTGACGATAACGTTCTAATTGTCTTTTAGAAAATCCGCTGCCATATTCGGGTCCTAATTGTGCGGCAAGTGATTTAATTAAATATTTTCCATATTCGGCTCGTTCTTTTTCTTGTTGTTCTTCTTTAAATATACGTTCTCCGATATGCCAATACATAATGACTCGCTGAAAATCAACCGAACGAATCGCCTGCTCACGAGCCCGATGAATAATGCTTTTAATATCGCTAACAATAAGTGGATTTGCTAACATAATTGTCTCCTTTCATGATTTTTAATTTTATTGTAAATAAATACAGCTGATGATTTTACCACAATTAACCTTATTTACTATAGGGATTATTCATAGCCCCTATGACGAAAAATTTTCCGTTCCCCGCCAAGCAAATCTCGTACAGGAAGGTAAAGGAATCTTAGAGTTACTTCCGCCGTATAATTCGCCCGATGCGATAAGAGGTATCGAACAATTCAGCCATTTATGGCTGATTTTCCAATTCCATCAAATTCCCGAACGAGAATGGCATGCAACGGTACGTCCACCTCGTTTAGGCGGAAATGAACGTATCGGGGTATTTGCCAGCCGAGCGACACATCGTCCGAATCCTATCGGTTTATCTAAGGTTAGATTAGAGGGAGTGGAGATAAGTAATGGAAAAGTATTCCTTAAATTAGGTAGTGTTGATTTGGTGAACGGTACGCCGATTTTGGATATTAAGCCCTACATTGCGTATGCAGATAGCGAACCTGATGCAGATTCCGGCTTCGCACAAACTAAACCACAAGCAAAACTCGAAGTGGAATTTTCCGAACGAGCGTTACAAGCGGTCGGATTTTGCCGGAATTTTGCAAAATTCGGTATTGAGCAGCCACTCACTTTTATCCGGAATGTTATTGAGCAAGACCCTCGTCCGGCTTATCAGCAAGGGAAAATATCAGAACGAATCTATGGTATGCATCTTGCCGGCTATAATATCCGTTGGACGATTTGCACACAAAATGTCAATAAAGCGATTGTATTAGAGATTGAAAATGAACTTAATCGGGAAATATCTCTCTAAGCAAGCACTTTGAGCAATGCTCATCATCGCAAGGAATTCTCATGAAATTATCCAAAGCCTTTATTATTTTACCGTTGATCGCCGCAAACTTAGCCATTGCGTCAGAATCTCTAGCAGAAAAGCAAGCTACAACAGGTTCTACTTTTGAATTTTCGACAGAAGTGCGTCGAGAAGTGGAAAAAGATTTAATGCAAGCGACCGTATTTAGCCGTAAGACCGGCAAGTCTTTAGCCGAATTAAAGAAATCCGTTTCAAAAAACTTAAATCAAACGCTTGAGAGTGCCAAGCAATACTCTACAATTCAGGTAGAAGCCGATGGGATTAGAAACATCGTGAATTATACAAACGATGGCAAAATTGACGGCTGGATAGCTGAAGGTCGAATTCATTTAAGAAGTAAAGATTTTGAATCAATGGCAAAAGTCTTAGAAAACTTAGGTTCGGAAATAGCAATAGACGATATTTATTTTAGTATTTCACCTGAAAAAATTGCCGCTTTAGAAGATGAAATGACATTGGATATTATCAAACAATTCCAGCATAAGGCCGAAGTGATTCAAAAAGGGTTAAATCTTAAAAATTATCAATTAACCAATATAAGACTTGACACACCGAATGGTGAAGAAACCCATTTTAATACCAGACCTTTAGCCACTATGGCAAAATCAGCCGATGTATTTGAAAAAGAGCATCTTTCTCTTGAAGCGGGTAAAGCGACTATTTCAGCTCGGGCATCGGGGCAAATCAAATTCGAGTAAATATCATTTTACTCACCGGTTCGAAAAGAGTGTTTAATTTCTTAAAACTATTAAGCATTCTTGGCGATAAACTATCGAAAGATAGTTATTGGAAAGCACTGACACATTAGTGTCGTTTAATTTACTTTTAAGGAAACAAGAATGAAAAAATATTTCGCCGAGTTTTTCGGTACATTTTGGTTAGTATTTGGCGGCTGCGGTAGCGCAGTGTTAGCGGCAGGTATTCCTGAGTTAGGTATTGGCTATGCAGGCGTATCACTTGCATTCGGTTTAACCGTATTAACTATGGCTTATGCAGTAGGCCATATTTCGGGCGGTCACTTTAACCCGGCCGTTTCGATCGGCTTATTAGTTGGAGGCCGTTTTAATGCAAAAGATTTAGTGCCTTATATCGTGGCACAAGTTGTTGGTGCGATTGCAGCGGCAGCGGTGTTATACACGATTGCTTCGGGTGCGGCAGGTTTTGATGTAACCGCCGGTTTTGCAAGTAACGGTTTTGCGGAACATTCTCCACACGGCTATTCAATGGCTGCGGCACTTGTAATTGAAGTGGTATTAACCGCATTCTTCTTAATTATCATTATGGGAGCAACCGACAAACGTGCACCGGCCGGTTTTGCACCGATTGCGATCGGCTTAGGCTTAACGTTAATTCACTTAATTTCGATTCCGGTAACCAATACTTCGGTAAACCCGGCTCGTTCAACCGGTGTTGCCTTATTCCAAGGCTCTTGGACGATTGAACAACTATGGTTATTCTGGGTAGCACCGATTTTAGGTGCAATTATCGGTGCGTTAGCTTATCGCTTTATTGCTGAAGAAAAATAAGCTTTAACTTCATATCATTTATAATGCAGTTCTCCCTCGGTAGAGCTGCATTTTATCTGTAACACAACGGGATAAATATGAAATCGCTGTTTAGAATCTTTGTTATCGCAATATGCAGTAGTGCATTAAGCGGTTGTTTAGTCACTTCCGTTGTAGGCGGTGTAGTCGGTACTGCTGTTGATGTAGTGGATACGGTTACACCGGATATTACCGATTAAGTTTGCAAATTTCGTGCAAAATCAGACCGCTTGTTTGAACAAAGCGGTCATTTTATTTCTATTCTTTGCAAATCTGCGATAAACCGCTACAATGAATCGTATTTTTACCTAAATAGAAAAAAGGAATCCTTAATGAAAATCGCAAAAAATGTTGTTCCAAGCATTGCTTACCAAGTTCGCACACAAGACGGCGTGTTAGTTGATGAAGCACCGGTAAACCAACCGTTAGAATATTTACACGGTCATAATAATCTTGTTGAAGGTTTAGAAAAAGCACTTGAAGGCAAAGCGGTAGGCGATGTTTTTGAAGTTCGCGTTAAACCGGAAGAAGGTTACGGCGAATACAATGAAAACATGGTTCAACGTGTACCGAAAGATGTATTTATGGGCGTTGATGAATTAGAAGTCGGTATGCGTTTTATCGCCGATACCGATTTAGGTCCGTTACCGGTTGTTATCACTGAAGTGGACGGTGACGAAGTAGTGGTTGATGGTAACCATATGTTAGCCGGTCAAGAGTTATTATTCTCTGTTGAAGTGGTAGCAACCCGTGAAGCGACATTAGAAGAAATCGCACACGGTCATATTCATTCCGGTCATGAACACGAAGGTTGCTGCGGCGGCCACGGTGAAGAAGGCGGCTGCGGATGCGGCGGTCATGATCATCATCACGACCACGATCATCACCATGGACATGGCGGTTGCGGCTGTGGCGGTCACCACTAATCTTTAGTTATTTCATTTTGGCGCAAGCGTTATCGCTTGTGCCTTTTTAGTTTTTCTTCAAACAATAACCTGACGTACCCTTCAATACGCCGATATAAAAGTATAATAAAATACAGAGCAGTGTTATGAGCAATCCGACAATTCAATCCGGCACCGATTATTTGCGTGCAATCCTCAGTTCCAATATCTACGACCTAGCGCAAGTTACCCCGCTTCAAAAAATGGAAAAACTCTCCGAGCGTTTAGGCAACCAAATTCTTATCAAACGTGAAGACCGCCAACCGGTACATAGTTTCAAATTGCGTGGCGCATTTGCCATGATTTCCAATCTCTCGGCAAGCCAAAAAGCCGCCGGTGTGATTACCGCCTCGGCAGGAAACCACGCTCAAGGTGTGGCACTTTCATCAAAACACTTAGGACTTCGTGCATTAATCGTTATGCCGCAAAATACGCCAGCAATTAAAGTCGATGCGGTACGAGGGTTCGGTGGAGAAGTCTTACTATTCGGTGCCAATTTTGATGAGGCGAAAGCCAAAGCATTAGAACTTTCTACAGAGTTGGGGATGACTTTCGTACCACCGTTCGATCACCCGATGGTGATTGCCGGACAAGGTACGATCGGTATGGAATTAGTACAGCAAAGATCAGATTTAGATTATGTATTCGTACCGGTCGGAGGCGGCGGTTTAGCCGCCGGTATTGCGGTATTAATTAAGCAAATTCTACCGAATGTAAAAGTGATTGGCGTTGAATCAAAAGATTCCGCTTGTTTGCAACATGCCTTAAAAGTCGGCAAACCGGATAACTTGGAACGTGTCGGCTTATTCGCAGACGGTATTGCAGTAAAAAGAATCGGTGACGAAACCTTCCGTTTATGTCAGCAATATATTGACGAAGTGGTACTGGTCGATAACGATCAGATTTGTGCGGCAATGAAAGATATTTTTGAAAACGTACGTGCGGTTGCAGAACCTTCCGGTGCGACTTCATTAGCCGGCTTAAAAAAATATGTGAAAGAACACCAACTTGAAGGCAAAAACTTAGCTTGTGTGCTTTCCGGTGCGAACCTGAATTTCCATACGTTACGTTATGTTTCGGAACGTTGTGAAATCGGCGAAAAACATGAAGCCTTATTAGCGGTAACCATTCCTGAACAAAAAGGCAGTTTTTTAAAATTCTGTGAGATTTTAGGCAATAGAGCGGTCACCGAATTTAACTATCGACACACAGATGATAATAAGGCGTGTATTTTCGTTGGGGTTCGTATTACCGGCAGCGCGGAAAAAGCGGATATCATTCGCGATCTACAACAGCACAATTATAACGTAGCGGATCTTTCGGATGATGACATTGCTAAAACGCATATTCGTTATATGGTCGGCGGTCGTCCTAATAGCATTACCAGTGAGCAACTTTATAGCTTCGAATTCCCTGAGCAAAAAGGCGCATTATTAAAATTCCTCCAAACACTGACCGATTGGGATATTTCGTTATTCCATTATCGTGCGCACGGGGCGGATTACGGTGATATTCTTGCCGCATTTACATTGGATGAAAGCGATAAACATCGTCTTAATCAACATTTGGATCAACTCGGTTATCGTTATCAAAATGTCACGGATAGCTTGGCATATCAGTACTTTTTAAAATAAGTGCTAGGAATTATCGGTTAAATTGACTGTCTAACGGGCAGTTTTTACTCTCTTTTTTAAGGATATAACAATGGCAGAACGTAAATATTTCGGTACGGACGGCGTACGAGGCAAAGTAGGACAATTTCCTATTACTCCCGATTTTGCATTAAAACTCGGTTGGGCGGCAGGTAAAATTTTGGCAACCCAAGGTACTAAACAAGTGCTAATCGGTAAAGATACGCGTATTTCAGGTTATATGTTGGAATCGGCATTAGAAGCGGGGCTTGCGGCGGCAGGTCTTTCCGCCGCATTTGTCGGTCCAATGCCGACTCCCGCAATCGCATATCTTACGCGTACTTTCCGTGCCGAAGCGGGTATTGTGATTTCCGCATCACATAACCCATATTACGATAATGGCATTAAATTCTTCTCAAGTGTCGGGGAAAAATTACCGGACGAAGTGGAAGAAGCAATCGAAGCGTTGTTAGATCAACCGATGGATTGCGTTGAATCTGCGCAATTAGGTAAAGCTATGCGCATTAATGACGCAGCCGGTCGTTATATCGAATTCTGTAAAGGAACATTCCCGGCAAATGCCAGCCTGAAAGGTTATAAAATCGTGGTGGACTGTGCAAACGGCGCAACTTACCACATCGCACCGAACGTAATGCGTGAACTTGGTGCGGAAGTGATTGAAATCGGTACCAAGCCGGACGGTTTAAATATCAATGAAAAATGCGGTGCAACCGATATTAAAGCGTTACAAAAAGTAGTGGTTGAATCAGGTGCGGATGTCGGGCTTGCTTATGATGGTGATGGCGACCGCATTATGATGGTGGATCATTTAGGTAATAAAGTGGACGGCGACCAGATCCTATTTATTATTGCGCGTGAAGCATTACGTTCGGGCAAATTACACGGTGGCGTAGTCGGTACGTTAATGAGTAATATGGGCTTAGAAGTAGCGTTGAAACACTTAGCGATTCCATTTACTCGTGCGAATGTCGGCGACCGTTACGTACTCGAACAATTAAAAGAAAAAGGCTGGAAATTGGGTGGCGAAAACTCAGGTCACATTATCGTGTTAGATAAAAACACCACCGGTGACGGTATTATCGCCTCACTTGAAGTGTTGGCCGCAATGGAAGCGCATAAAATGAGCTTAAATGACTTAGCGCGCGCCGTACCATTATTCCCACAAGTGTTAATTAATGTACGTTTTGAAGGCGGCAAAAATCCGTTAGAAAGCGATGCGGTAAAAGCGGTTGCGGCAGATGTAGAAAAACGTTTGGCTGGCAAAGGACGTATTCTTCTCCGTAAGTCAGGCACAGAGCCGTTAATTCGTGTGATGGTGGAATGTGAAGACGGTGTATTAGCGCAAAGCTGTGCGGAAGAAATCGTTGCAGCGGTAAAAAATAACTAACTAATGACAAGCGGTCGAATTTTTGCAAAAATTTGCGGAAATTCGACCGCTTTTATTTATGGTAAATCGGTTTGTTACTGATAATATTTCAAGTGTTCATTTTAAAATAAAACTAATATAAAAAAGGATTGATTATGACCCAACAAGAAATGAAAAAAATTGCCGCGCAAGCCGCACTTAAATTTGTAAAGCCGGATACTATCGTGGGTGTCGGTAGCGGTTCTACGGTAAACTGTTTTATTGATGCGTTAGCCTCAATGAAAGATGATATTAAAGGTGCGGTAGCCGCTTCAAAAGCTTCCGAAGAACGTTTACGCGCTATCGGTATTGAAGTATTTAGTGCAAATGAAGTGACTGAATTAGACGTTTATATTGACGGTGCGGATGAAATCACTCCGCAAGGTGCGATGATTAAAGGCGGTGGTGCAGCACTAACCCGAGAGAAAATCGTTAGCTCGCTGGCGAAAAAATTTGTTTGTATCGTGGATAGCTCAAAACAAGTGGATGTACTAGGCACAACCTTCCCGTTACCGGTAGAAGTAATCCCAATGGCACGTTCATATGTCGCTCGCCAGTTAGTCGCTTTAGGCGGTTCGCCGGAATACCGTGAAGGCGTAGTGACCGATAACGGCAATGTAATTTTAGACGTACATAATTTCCATATCCTTGAACCGCTCAAAATGGAACATACCATCAATAATATTGCCGGTGTCGTCACGAACGGTATCTTTGCACAACGTTATGCAAACGTAACCATTATCGGTACACCGGAAGGCGCAAAAATTATTGAATAAGTCAATAAAACACACGAAATATTTTCGCAATTGATTATGATGATCTCTTCTATCAAATTCAAAAATTTTTCGTGTGTTTCTTTTTGTAAAATGGTAAAACAATAAAAACAAACACAACAAGGATCCAGTATGGCAGTTCAAATTGATAAATCAAAAATTAAATTTCTGTTACTTGAAGGCGTACATCAAAATGCGTTAGACGTGTTGCAAGCGGCAGGTTATACCAATATTGAATATCATAAAAAAGCATTAGACGGCGATGATTTGATTAACGCAATCAAAGATGCACACTTTGTCGGTTTACGTTCTCGTACTTACCTCACCAAAGAGGTGCTCTCTCATGCCAAAAATCTAGTATCAATCGGCTGTTTCTGTATCGGTACTAACCAAGTTGATTTAAAAGAAGCGAAACGTCTCGGTATTCCGGTATTTAATGCACCGTTTTCAAATACACGTTCGGTAGCGGAATTAGTGTTAGCGGAAATTATTCTTTTGATGCGTCAAGTGCCGAAAGCGAATGCCGAAGTACATCGCGGTGTGTGGAACAAATCGGCTGCCGGCTCAAACGAAGTACGTGGTAAAAAATTAGGGATTGTCGGTTACGGTCATATCGGCTCGCAATTAAGCGTAATGGCGGAATCTATCGGTATGCAAGTTTATTTCTATGATATTGAAAATAAACTACCGTTAGGTAATGCACAGCAAGTAACAAGTTTAGACGAATTACTTGCCAGTTGCGATGCGATTTCTTTACATGTCCCAGAAAATGCTTCGACTAAAAATTTAATGAATGCGGCACGTATTGCACAATTAAAATATGATTCCGTATTAATTAATGCGGCACGTGGTACGGTAGTGGATATTGATGCGTTAGCAGAGCGTTTAGCGCAAGGCACTTTACGTGGTGCGGCGATTGACGTATTCCCGGAAGAGCCGGCGTCCATCAATGATCCGTTCGAATCGCCGTTATGCCAATTCGATAATGTAATTTTAACTCCGCATATCGGTGGTTCAACCGCTGAAGCGCAAGCGAATATCGGTACCGAAGTAGCAAGTAAATTCGTGAAATATGCGGATAACGGTTCTACCCTTTCTGCGGTTAATTTCCCGGAAGTATCGTTACCGATTCTGCATAGTAATGCGAAACGCTTGTTACATATTCATGAAAACCGCCCGGGTATTTTGAATAAGATCAACCAAGTGTTCGTAGATGGTAACGTGAATATTGCCGGTCAGTATCTACAAACGGATCCGAATATCGGTTATGTGGTCATTGATGTGGAATTGGACGATGCAAGCGAAGCGTTAGAACGCTTGCAACAAATTGACGGCACTATTAAAGCCCGTGTGATTTCATAATATTTATATCAAATAGCAAGCGGTGGAATTTGCAGAAAACTTTGCAAATTCCACCGCTTGTTTTTTATCTGCCGATTATTTCAAGCACTGGCTGAATTCATCGGCAATCGCTTGTAAGAATTGCGGATAAGCGGTTTGGCTTAATTCGATTTTCGCACCGAGCGGATCTAATTGTCCGACTTTAACTTGCGTACCTTTACTGAGACTTTCAATCACTTTCGGGGTAAATTGAGGTTCGGCAAATAAACATTGCGCTTTATGAGCCGCAACATTTTTCTTAATTACGCTTAACGTTTTCGCCCCCGGTGCTACGCTCGGGTTAATCGTAAACGAACCTAATGAGGTTAATCCGTAAGCACGTTCAAAATAGCCGTAAGCATCATGGAAAGTATAATAACCTTTACCTTTTACCGCCGCTAATTGATTGCGAATTTGTTCGTTTTTAGCGGTTAAATTTGCTTTAAATGTTGCAAGATTTTCCGCAATTTTCGCTTTTTGTTCCGGTAATTGTGCGCTTAGACGTGCTGCGATTTGTTCCGCTGCGGCAAGGCTTGCTTCCGGCGAGAACCAGATATGCCAATCTTTATCATGATTATGACCTTCGTGATCATGGTGATCATGACCGTTATGTGCCTCATGTTTATGATCATGTTCGTGTTCGTGCTTATGGTCGTGATCATGTTCATGTTTTTCATCGTCATCATGATCATCGTGTTTTTCCGTTGCATCGACAATCGCTTTAATTGCCGGCACATCATCTAAACTGAGCACTTTCTCTTTCGGTAATTTATCGATACTTTTTTCTAAAAACGTTTCTAAATCTTCACCGACCCAAACGACAAGTTGTGCGGATTTTAACTGTTCTACGTCAGACGGTTTTAAACTGTAATCGTGTGGAGAAGCAGTCACCGGCAATAATACTTTGCTTTCCGTTACTCCTTCCGTAATTGCACTTGCGATAAAACCTAGCGGTTTGATCGTAGTAAGTACATCGGCATTCGCGACTGCGGTTGCGCCTAGCATAGCTAATGCTAAAGCAGTTTTCTTAAACATAGTATTCTCCTATTGGGCTAAAGTGGGGCGATTCTATCAAACTTCTATAAAATTTCCATATAAATTTCATAATTTTTTTATGGGTATTTTTCATTGATTGTTTTCTATATACTAGCGGTCGAATTTTTCTGATTTTTTACCAATATGAAATACAAAGATTTACGTGAATTTTTAGCACAACTAGAAAGCCAAGGCGAATTAGTGCGAGTCAAACAAGAGATCGACCCTTATCTCGAAATGACAGAAATTGCAGACCGTACTTTACGTAAAGGCGGACCGGCGATTTTATTTGAAAACCCGAAAGGCTACCGAATGCCGGTACTGTGTAATTTATTCGGCACACCGAAACGTGTCGCATTAGGGATGGGGCAAGAAGATACACACGCCTTACGAGAACTCGGCAAATTATTAGCCTTTCTGAAAGAACCTGAACCGCCGAAAGGTTTTAAAGAACTTATCGGGCAACTGCCGCAATGGAAACAAGTGCTGAATATGCCAAGTAAGGTATTGGGTAAAGCGGATTGCCAACAAATGGTATTGAGCGGTGATGACGTTGATTTGTATAAATTGCCGATTATGCACTGCCATGAAGGTGATGTTGCACCGCTTGTTACTTGGGGATTAACCATTACTCAAGGGCCTTATAAAAAACGCCAAAACCTAGGGATTTACCGCCAACAGCTGATTGGTAAAAACAAGCTAATTATGCGTTGGTTATCGCATCGTGGCGGTGCGTTGGATTTTCACGAATGGAAGGAAGCCAATCCGGATAAACCGTTTCCGGTTTCGGTGGCTATCGGTGCTGATCCGGCAACCATTTTAGCGGCGGTTACACCGATTCCCGATACTTTATCGGAATATGCGTTCGCTGGTTTATTACGAGGTCAGAAAACCGAGGTAACCAAGTCCATTAGTAATGATTTGGAAGTACCGGCAAGTGCGGAAATTGTGTTGGAGGGTTATATCGACCCGAATGAAACGGCATTGGAAGGCCCATACGGCGATCATACCGGCTATTACAATGAACAAGAATATTTTCCGGTATTTACCGTGACGCATATCACGATGCGTCGTGATGCGATTTATCACTCGACTTACACCGGTCGTCCGCCGGATGAACCGGCAGTTCTCGGTGAAGCGTTAAACGAAGTGTTTATTCCGATTTTGCAAAAGCAATTTCCGGAAATTGTAGATTTCTATTTGCCGCCGGAAGGTTGTTCCTACCGCCTTGCGGTGGTAACGATTAAAAAACAATACGCAGGCCATGCAAAACGGGTGATGATGGGCGTTTGGTCGTTTCTCCGCCAATTTATGTACACCAAATTTGTGATTGTCTGTGATGACGATGTAAACGCCAGAGATTGGAAAGACGTGATTTGGGCGATTACTACACGTTGTGACCCGAGCCGAGATACCACCTTGATTGATCATACACCGATTGATTATTTGGATTTCGCTTCACCGATTGCAGGCTTGGGCTCAAAAATGGGGATTGATGCAACCAATAAATGGCCGGGCGAAACCAACCGTGAATGGGGTACACCAATTAAAAAAGATCCGAATGTCGTTAAACGTGTTGATGAAATTTGGGAGCAATTAGGACTATAACTTTAACAATACGGTGAAAAGTTTGCTGAGAATTACAAGAGCAAGCGGTTAAATTTTCTTAAAGATTTACCAATATAAAAACAGCTTATTTCAGCAACTTTCGCCGTATTTAATTTTATTTTTATTACTTTTCATTAAAGGAGAACTTATGTTATTGGTAAACCTTACCTTTGTTAGCTTTTTTATTATCCGCTTGTATAGCTTGAGTATTTCGATTAGAAATGAGAAGGAGCTTATCCAAAAAGGTGCTACGCAACACGGCAGTAAAAATTCAAAGCTGTTATCTATTGTGCATGTTCTGTTCTATTTTTCCGCATTATTTGAAGCGAATTATTTTGCACACCATTGGGATTATCTCAGCACGATCGGTACAATTACTGTACTTTTAGCCTATATTGCGCTCTTTTGGGTAATCAATGAATTAAAAGAAATTTGGACGGTGAAACTCTATATTTTACCGAACCACCAAATTAACACTTCTACGTTATTCAGAACGATTAAACACCCTAACTATTTCCTCAATATCATTCCGGAACTGATTGGTGTGGTGCTACTTTGTCATGCGTGGAACACCTTGATGTATTTATTCCCTGTTTACCTCGTTGTGTTAGGTATTCGTATTTATCAAGAAGAAAAAGTGATGAAGCCGTTATTTGAGCAAGTTAAATAAGCAATAAATAACAAGCGGTTAAATTTGCAAAATTTTCTGCAAATTTAACCGCTTTATTTATAATCTATAAAGATTTCAATAAAATATTTCTATTATAAATTTTTAGGAGGAATTTTTTGCAACCTAGCTTTTAATTTTTTACCATCTTTAGGATGAATTCTTGCTAAATTATTAACTCTACCTAATGTGCTTTTATATAGTTTTTCGTATGTTACATTTTTAGATCTTTGTTCATACTCTTTTTCACATTGATAAACCGCCGCTTTTATATTGTCTCGCACCTTTTTAGATAAGGTTACTGATCTTCTATTTACATTTATACCATGTATCTCCTGCCTATCATTTTTAGGCATAATCCTATGTTTTTTACGATTTAGTTTTACACCTATCAATTTCAGCATACTATGAATATCTGCAATAATTTCTGTTTTTTCAGAACGTGAAAATGGACGCTTAGCTGATATGGAAATATCATCTACATAACGGGTATATGTAAACCCCTGAATTTCTAATTTTTTTACCAATTCACTTTCTGCCTTAAATAAAACTAAATTGCAGATATAACTACTTGGTATTGCACCTTGAGCCAAAAAGCCTTTATAAGTAATTAAATCAGCTAAAAATTCTGATATATCTTTTGGAAAATGAAAAACACTTTTCCATACAGAAATAACAATATCTTTACTGATACTAGGAAAGAAATTTTTTACATCCTCAGTAATAATATTTTGACTATTTAGATGAATTTCAGCATCTTTAATGTAATCCTTTCCTTTTAACGAACCTTGTAAGTAATCTGGATAGATAACTTTCTCAAGAAAAATTCTTTTTATTTTTTTATGTATTTTTTTAAGTGATGGTTTTACATCAAACGTATATCTTTTACTTCCATCTTTTTTAGTTTCTATTTTTGAAATAAAAAACATATTATCTGAATTTTTCCTGATATTTTCTAATTCAGATAATTCTATCCCTAGAAGATCAGATAGTGTTAATAAACTACTCACAGGTTGGTAAGGATATATTGGCTTATTCAGGTTTGGACTCCATCAAAGATAACGCTAGATGAGATAATTTTTCCGCTAATTCTAAAGAAATTCCTTCCTGTTCTGTAGAATCTGAAGCTAAAAAAATCAAAATACTTGGTGGGATCTGCAATGCTTTACAAATTGCATTTATAGCAGATAAATTTGGCTCACGTTTTCCTTGTTCTAATAAGGTCAAATATGAAATGGAAAGATCAGAATCTTTAGCTAGCTGAGTTTTAGTTATGCCTTTTTGATTACGACACAATGTTATTGCTTTTCCAATATTCATCACACTTACCTTAAAGAAAAAAGAATAACCTGTTACTAACGACACATTATTCTGTAAAATATAAAAAAAGCTTAGCAAGCCAAGGTAGAACATCTAATGCTTTACCAATCAAATCTAAAATTTGATCATTTGAACTTAATTGTGCCTTTTGTAATTCCTGAATTACAGAATCTAGTCTTTGTCGTTGGCTGTTATCCATCACATCATGCTGTTCCATTTGTAGTTGTTTTAAAACTTTAATGGATTCTTCTAAAACCAATGATTTTTTGTTCATTTTTTAACCTTTATTATCTAACAGTGCGACATTGCACCAGTTGTCAAAACAATGTTGAACTGAATAGAAATGGGATGGATAACACAGGTTACTCATTGTCTTCGGATAACGAAGTTATCCGTACCAGTTGTTTTAAGCTGTATCAGTTCTTAATCAAACTTAATACTTAGGTGGCTTAGTTGCTTAGCATCTACTGGAAATATGGTTATAAATAACCGACTCATGAGAGCCACTGTCATAGTTCAACTTCAGGTTAAAATTTTAGAAGAAACATCAGGAGGGAACCTCCTGTCAGATGAGATAATAGCACTTGTATTTATACTAAATCAATATTTTTTTGACTCTAAGTCAAAAATTATTCTTTCTTTGTTTATGTGCAATAATCGATTACTCAGTTCATTTTTTTCTTCAAGCAATAAATTGCGGATAAAACGTACGAGAAACTCCGTGTTTTCATAGATGCCTTTAGCGAGATTATTATAGTTTGCTCGTACCAATGCATTACGGAAATACCACGCATTTTCGGCAAAAATATCATTGGTTGCATTGAAGCCCAAAGTGTGAAGATATTTGATAAAGAATACGGCGGTAGTTCTGGTATTTCCTTCTTCAAAGCAGTGAATTTGCCATAGTTGTGCGATAAATTGCGCTAAATGTTCGATAACTTGGTCAATTGATAGCCCTTTATAGCTGAATTTACGTTCTTGGGCTAAATCGTATTCTAAAGTTGCCAACAATTCGGAAGCCATGCCGTAAGTCACGGTTGCACCGTCTAGTACCCACTCTTTTTTTGTAATATTATAAGTTCGTAATTGCCCAGCGTGCGGATAAATACCTTGAAACAGATATTTGTGAATGGCTAAATATTGATTCGCATTGAATGAAAAAGCTGGCTCAGAGAGCAATTTGGCAATACGTACCGAAACTTTATCCGCTTCTTCAGTACGATTTTCAATTTCTTTTGTCGGATTTGCTTGGTAATAACCTTCGATCCACTGTTCTGCCGTTTCAAACGAGATTTCACCTTCAATATGTTTAATCGCCGTTTCTCGTAAATAAGACGACGGTTTTAACCCATCGACATCTTGTAAACCGATAGCGGTTTGCCAAGCATAGCTTTTCTCTAGTTTGGAAGGTTCAAGATGGCGGATATATTCAGCGAAGGGATCTTTGGTCATATCAGGATTCTCATAAGTTTGAATAACGATATTTTAATTAGAACAAGAGTAAAGACAAGCGGTTAAATTTGCAAAATTTTCTGCAAATTTAACCGCTTGTTTATATGGCTTAATTACTCATTTCCAGCCGGAATATGATCCGGGGCTAAATCGTAGCCGTCTTTCGGTTTACGTTGATATTCCGGATTAAGCAACTGATTGATTTCATACCAAGGTACGGTCAAGCTGATTTCACCTTCAGCGAATGGGCCTAACGCATACGGCGGATAAATAAATTTCACCCCGTCATCGGTAAATAAGAAATCTTCCGACACATAAAAGTCTTGTTTAGGGGTAAAAGTTTCACGTTTACCGTTCACATCCGGTGCGCTACGCTGTTCATAATACCCCCACAAAATCGCAGATAACTCCACTTGTTTTGCCGCTGAAAGTAAGTCGTCCAATAAAATAATCCGTTTTTTATTCACATCAATATTAAAATATTTGGTGTGATAATTGTTATGTGCGCCGCCACTGTATTCGTCATAGTTTTGGAAAAAAGTCACAATATTATGGCGTTGTCCTAAATAAATGGTTTCCGCCGTACTGGAAATCGCAAGGATCCCACCTTCTTTTAGCATTGCTAAACTTTCTTGATAATCTCTGTCCAAGGCTGTTTTCAGTTGATTTAACTCGTCACCGGTTATCGCATTGCGATCGATCTTACTGTCGGCATCCGCCGTAACAGGCTGATAGCTGATTAAAATCTGTTTTGCCAATAAGTTATCCAACCATTCAAAGCCGGTTTTGGCAAGGCTGACAAAATAATATTGTTCGGCGGAAAGAATCGCTTGTTCCTGATTAACTTGCGGTTCGAATTTTATGCGTTCCGTTTTAGCAAAAAACGGATAAATTTCAACATCTAGCGCAGGGAAAGTTGCTAATGCAGAATCCGCTTTTTCTGCAATCGGTTGCGGTAAAGCGGTTGATTCTTGCTGAAATTTTGCAACTTGTTCATTTAATTGAGCAATTTTTTGTTCGGCTTGTTGTAATTTCTCGGTTAATGCCCGCGTATTTTTATCATCACAAGCGGAAAGGATAAATACCCCTGAAAACAGTAGCGCAAGTGCCGTTTTGTTCATCATAAACTCCTTAATTAAAGCGGTTAAATTACCTACAAAAATAGCAAAAACACCATAAATTGCAATCATTTTCCCATTTTTTACTCCGCCTAACCTACGATATTTACCTTGCCTATTACGGGGTGAAAATGCGATAATAAAATGCTTTTTTGTCCGGCGAAATTGTCGGACTATTTGTAAAAAATAACGAAAAAAGCACCGCTTGCCAATCAGCAAATACGCAAGTCTAAGTGATTGATTTTGCAGTTCGTTCGAGACAAGAAGAATGAAACGTAAGACAAAAACGTCACCTTGAGCCGGCTTAATTAAAACCTACTTTCGACAGTCGGGAGACTGCCCCTCAAATCCGAGAAGAATACATCGGTATTCTAGGTAATAAAAATGGATTTAACTTTGCGCATTACTGCCATTAAAAGGACGTTTAATTCTGTCGGCAATGTAAAAACAAAAATGAAAAATGAGAAAACACAATGAAAAGAATGTTAATCAATGCGACTCAAAAAGAAGAGTTGCGCGTTGCGCTCGTTGATGGGCAACGTTTATTCGATTTAGATATCGAAAGCCCGGGACACGAACAAAAAAAATCAAATATCTACAAAGGGAAAATCACCCGTGTTGAACCAAGTCTTGAAGCCGCATTCGTAGATTACGGTGCGGAACGTCACGGCTTCCTTCCTTTAAAAGAAATCTCTCGTGAATACTTCCCTGCGGATTATGTATTCAACGGTCGCCCGAATATCAAAGATATTATCAAAGAAGGGCAAGAAGTGATTGTCCAAGTGAGCAAAGAAGAACGCGGTAATAAAGGTGCAGCGCTTACCACTTTCATCTCGCTTGCCGGCAGTTATTTAGTCTTAATGCCGAATAACCCGCGTGCGGGCGGTATTTCTCGTCGTATCGAGGGTGATGAACGCTTAGAATTAAAAGAAGCGTTAGATTGCTTAGACGTGCCGGAAGACGTCGGTTTAATCGTACGTACCGCCGGCGTAGGTAAATCGCCGGAAGAGCTTCAATGGGATTTAAAAGTTTTATTACATCATTGGGACGCAATCAAAAAAGCGGCGGAATCTCGTCCTGCACCATTCTTGATTCATCAAGAAAGTGATGTGATTGTGCGTGCGATTCGTGACTATCTCCGTCGTGACATCGGCGAAATTTTAATCGATAACAAAAAAATCTTCGAAAAAGCGAAAAACCATATTCGTTTAGTGCGTCCGGATTTCATCAATCGTGTACGTTTATACGAAGGTGAAGTACCGTTATTCAGCCATTATCAAATCGAATCGCAAATCGAATCGGCGTTCCAACGTGAAGTACGTTTACCGTCAGGCGGTTCAATCGTTATTGACGTAACTGAAGCATTAACGGCGATTGATATTAACTCGTCACGTTCAACCCGTGGCGGCGATATCGAAGAAACCGCACTAAATACCAACTTAGAAGCAGCAGACGAAATTGCACGTCAATTACGTTTACGTGACTTAGGTGGCTTGATTGTCATCGACTTTATCGATATGACCCCTGTGCGTCATCAACGTGAAGTGGAAAACCGCATCCGTGAAGCGACACGTCAAGACCGTGCGCGTATTCAATTCGGGCGTATTTCACGTTTCGGTTTATTAGAAATGAGCCGTCAGCGTTTAAGTCCTTCATTAAGCGAAGCTTCAAGCCACGTATGCCCTCGTTGTCAAGGTACGGGTAAAGTGCGTGATAACGAATCTATCGCACTTTCGATTTTACGTTTATTGGAAGAAGAGGCGATCAAAGAAAATACCGCACAAGTTCACACTATCGTGCCGGTGCAAATCGCATCTTACTTACTGAATGAAAAACGTAAAGCGATCTCAAGTATCGAAAAACGTCATGATGTACAAGTGGTGGTGGTGCCGAATGAAAGTATGGAAACTCCGCATTTCAGCGTATATCGTTTACGTGAAAGCGAAGTGTTGCCAACGCTTAGTTACGATTTAGCGAAACACTATGAAGTACGTGAAGAAGATAATCAGTCTTTCAATCACGCAAGTCCGGTTGCGGACGAAGCGTTAGTGACACGTAATGAACCGGTGATTACCGTTGAATCCGTCTTACAAAGTACAGAGCTTAACCTTCAACCCGCACCGACTCCAGTAGAACAGGTTAAACCTTCACTACTTAGTCGTTTGGTTGCAAAAGTAAAAAGTTTCTTTGCGCCTGAAGAGAAAGTTGAAGAGAAACCGAAGCCGAAAGCACGTAATCAGCGTGATCGCCGCAATCGCCGTGAACGTCCGAACCGTGCGGAACGTCAAGAACGCAAACAAGCTCAAGCACAACAAGAAGAGCAAAAAGTACAACGTCAGGAACGTAATCAAGAACGTAATGAGACGAAAAAAGTACGCCGTCAAGTGGTTGAAGAAGTTGCCGGTGTACAAGAAGCACAAGTCGAGCAACGTGCGGTTAAAGAGGTAGCTGCAACGGAACGCCGCCAACGTCGTGATTTACGTAAAAAAGTACGTGTAGAGAATGCGGAAAACACAGCTATCGTTGCTCAAGTTGTAGAAGACAAGCTACAAAACGTGGAGAAAATCCAACCGCTTGTTACACAGGATGAACAGCCGGCAGTAGCAAATGAGGAACGTCAAGAGACACGTGAAAACGGTCGTCAGCGCCGTCTTCCTCGTCATCTTCGCGTAGGTAATCAACGTCGCCGTGAAAACAATAATCGTAAAGAGAATGTAGCAGCGGCAATGCCTTTAGCTGCGGCAGTCGCTTCTCCGGAAATGGCAAGCGGTAAGATTTGGGTAAAATTTAGCGAACCGGTTTCAACCAACAAACCGAATAGCAAAACGGAAGAAAAACCTCGTTTCTTATCCGTAGATGAAATGCTTGAACAACAAACGAGCGAAGTTGTAAATGAAGTGATTGTCGAAACAAACCTTGAGGATAATGCAAGTTCTATTGCACCGATTGTCGGTTTTATTAAACAACCTTCCGATCGTGATCTTGTTAAAGAGAACAAAGAGCGTTTACATCATCATATCGAAGAAAGCGAGCAAGCGGATGAGCAATTAGTTGAAAAAGCAATGGCAAAACACGTTGCGCCTTTAGGCGGTTTTGTTTCACAACATTCTGATCGTGATCTTGTTAAAGAAAAGAATGAGCGAGTACAAAAATACCAAGCTCAGGCAACCCAAGCCCCGGCGATTGAAAGTGCTAATCCGCAAGCGATTTGCTTGCCCGTATCCGACTACCAAAGCGAATATAGCTTTAACGGTAAGTTAGGTACGTTCTCTCGCGTTATCCATACAAAAGCGGAAATGACGGTAGCATCCGCACCTGAAAAAGTATTGGAAATGGTTTCCGCAACCGAATGGACTCAATCAAAATACTATTTCTACGGAAAAGGTTTTGGCGGACATTCAAGTGCGGTAAGTCACGTTCATTCTGCACCTCGTGTTGCCAATACGGATAATGAATAATTATTAAAATTATGAATCGAAAGCCAACTGAAATTTCAGTTGGCTTTTTTTTAAGCAAAAAGAAATATTTCCGGAAACTTATTTTATAAACTATGTTCTAAGTATTACGAGCGTGCTTAATTAAAAGTAGGCATCATTCATTTTTTACATAAGGAAACACAAATGAAAAAATCTCTCTTAGCATTAGTATTAGGTGCAACATTAACTTTAGCGGCTTGCGATCAAGCTAACCAAGCAAAAGATGCGGCGGCAACTAAAGTTGAAGAAGCGAAAACCGCAACACAAGATGCAGCAAAAGCAGTAGCTGATAAAGCAACCGAAACAAAAGATGCGGCGGCAGCTAAAATGGAAGAAGCTAAAACTGCAACACAAGACGCGGCAAAAGCAATGGCTGACAAAGCAACTGAAATGAAAGATGCAGCGGCAAATAAAATGGAAGAGGCTAAAACTGCAACACAAGATGCAGCGAAAGCAATGGCTGACAAAGCAACCGAAATGAAAGATGCGGCAGCAAATAAAATGGAAGAAGCGAAAACCGCAACACAAGATGCGGCAAAAGCAATGTCTGATAAAGCAACTGAAATGAAAGATGCGGCGGCAACTAAAGTTGAAGCTGGTGCTGAAGCAGTAAAAGAAAAAGCGGCTGAAGTAAAACAAGCAGTTGAAACCAAATAATTCTTGCTAAGGTATCTCCAAACCAAAGCCAAAAGCCTGCAAAAAATTGCGGGCTTTTCTTTTGGGTATCAATAGCTAAAAAAAGCGGTCAAATTTGACCGCTTTTTGACTATTTATCTCGATTAAAGATTTTCAATCGCTTGGTATTGCGTTTGAAGTTTCTCTAAACCGTTTTGGTACTCTTGCATTTTTTCACGCTCTTTAACAATGACTGCTTCAGGTGCTTTTGCCACAAAGGCTTCGTTGCTGAGTTTGTTTTCAATACGAGTGATTTCACCACGCATTTTCTCGATTTCTTTGGTTAATCGAGCCAACTCTGCTTCTTTGTTGATAAAGCCAGCCATTGGGATTAGCACTTCCACGTTGCCCACTAATTTCGCGACTGAAAGAGGGGCAGTTTCGTCCGTACTTAGCACTTGTACGCTATCTAATTTCGCCATTGCTTTTAACAAGCGGTCATTTTCCGCAAGAATTTTGCGTTGCTCGTCAGATACGTTGCGAACAAGGAATTCTAAGCCTTTGCTTGGTGCAATGTTGCTTTCCGCACGAATGTTACGCACAGCGATGATTAACTCTTTAATCCAGCCGATTTGTGCTTCCGCCGCTTCGTCTAATTTACTTTCGACTACTTTCGGGAACGGTTGTAACATAATGGTATCAGCGTCAATACCCGCAAAACCTTTCACTTTCTGCCAAATTTCTTCGGTGATGAACGGCATAATCGGGTGTGCTAAACGTAATAATTTTTCAAGTACGCGTACGAGCGTTTGGCTTGCACCACGTTTTTGTACTTCAGTACCGTTTGCGAAGACTGGTTTGGTTAGCTCTAAGTACCAGTCACAGAACTCATTCCATGTGAAGTCGTAAATTGCGTTTGCCGCTAAGTCGAAACGATATTGGCTTAATGCGTCACGGAATGTACCAACCGTGCGGTTAAACGCAGATTCAATCCAACGATCCGCTAAACTGTATTCCGCTTCGCCCGGTGATAAATCAAGTTTATCGTTAGTTAATACGAAACGGCTTGCATTCCATAATTTATTACAGAAGTTGCGGTAGCCTTCTAAGCGTTTCATATCCCAGTTGATGTCACGACCGTTGCTTGCTAATGCTGCAAGCGTGAAACGCAATGCGTCTGTACCGTGAGCTGCAATGCCATTCTCAAACTCTTTGCGAGTTGCTTTGGCAATTTTTTCCGCAAGTTGTGGTTGCATCATATTGCCGGTACGTTTTTCGAGTAAATCTTCAAGGGAAATACCGTCAATCATATCAATCGGGTCAAGTACGTTACCCTTCGATTTCGACATTTTTTGACCTTGCTCGTCACGAATCAAACCGGTTACATACACGGTTTTGAACGGAACTTGTGGTTTGCCGTTTTCATCTTTCACAAAGTGCATTGTGAACATAATCATACGCGCAACCCAGAAGAAGATGATGTCGAAACCTGTAATTAACACATCGGTCGGGTGGAACATTTTCAGCTCTTTGGTTTGCTCTGGCCAGCCTAAAGTTGAGAACGTCCATAAACCTGATGAGAACCAAGTGTCTAATACGTCTTCGTCTTGGCGTAATGCAAGATCTGCTGGTAAGTTGTGTTTTTGACGCACTTCTTCTTCGTTGCGTGCTACATACACATTACCTGCTTCGTCATACCATGCAGGAATACGATGTCCCCACCATAATTGACGAGAGATACACCAGTCTTGAATATCACGCATCCAAGAGAAGTAAAGGTTTTCGTATTGTTTCGGTACGAATTGGATTTCGCCGTCTTCCACCGCTTTGGTCGCCACTTCGGCAAGCGGTTTCACACTCACATACCACTGATCGGTGAGCATTGGCTCGATTGGCACTCCACCACGGTCGCCGTAAGGTACTTTCAAATCATGCGGTTTGATTTCATCTAATAAACCTAACGCTTCAAAATCCGCCACTACTTTTTTACGTGCAGCGAAACGCTCTAAGCCTTGATAATCCGCAGGAATTTTGGCTTCGTAAGTCGTTAACGGTTTACCGTCTGTGCCGATAATTTCCGCTTCCGCACGGATATCCGCATTCATCGTCATCACGTTTACCATTGGTAAGCCGTGACGTTTACCTACTTCATAATCGTTGAAGTCGTGTGCTGGAGTAATTTTTACCACACCCGTACCAAACTCACGATCAACGTATTCGTCTGCTACGATTGGAATTTCACGGTTTGCAAGCGGTAATACCACGGTTTTACCGATTAATGATTGATAACGTTCGTCTTCCGGGTGAACCGCTACTGCCGTATCACCAAGTACAGTTTCAGGACGAGTAGTCGCTACCACTAAGTAATCTTTGCCGTCTGCGGTTTTCGCACCGTTTGCTAACGGATAGCGGAAATGCCAAAGCGAACCTTTACTCTCTTTGTTTTCCACTTCTAAATCTGAAATAGCCGTGTGAAGTTTTGGATCCCAGTTTACGAGGCGTTTACCACGATAAATTAAACCTTCTTCGTGTAAACGAACGAATACTTCTTTTACCGCATTCGATAAGCCTTCGTCCATGGTGAAGCGTTCACGATCCCAGTCGATTGAGTTACCCAAACGGCGCATTTGTTGGCTGATTGTGCCGCCTGAATAGGCTTTCCAATCCCAGATTTTGTTGATGAAAGCCTCACGCCCATAATCGTGGCGAGTTTTGCCTTCTTCCGCTGCGATTTTACGTTCCACCACCATTTGGGTTGCGATACCCGCATGGTCTGTACCGGTTTGCCATAGGGTATTATTTCCTTCCATACGATTAAAACGGATTAACGTATCCATTAACGTTTGTTGGAAAGCGTGCCCCATATGCAATGAACCGGTTACATTCGGTGGTGGAATTGCGATACAGTAACTTGGAACGTCAGGATTCTCAGTCGGCTTAAAATAGCCCTGTTCTTCCCAGTGTTTATAAAGTGCTTGTTCTACTGCAGACGCATCGAAACGGTCTGCCATTTGGAGGTTTTGGGTCATTTATTTTTTCTCTATAATATTAAAAATAGAATTTGAAACTTTTACGGAAGCACCAACTATTTTGGAAAATACTTTGAGCAGTTCTTCTACAGCGGGATCTTCCGTTTTTTTAGGATAGTTTATTAGATGATCTATTTCTCCCCATAATTCTTCACATAGTGTTCGAACTTGAATTTCACAAGTAGCCTTACTATTTTTTATATGCTGAAAAACATAGTGAACACTTGTATATGAACTTTCTTTTTGCTGGTAATGAATACCCAAATCTTCAAAAAAATTTCTATATTCAGGATCCCAGCCATATGCCTTAGGTTTTTCATATAAAGCTATTTCATTTGCATTAACTTTTTCCATGAAAAATTGATGAATGAATTGGAATTGTTTATGATGTAAATGAAGTATTCTTATACCATAAATATCTGTAATTAAATGAAAAATATTATCTTTATCTATCGCAGATAACCCTTCTTTTCTCCGTTCCTTATTTTTTCTAGTAATTTTCTCGTCTAAATGAGAATCTTCTTTTTCTCTAGATTTATAGCTATGGACATATTTATTTATCTGAGCATCTGTTTCTATGTAATCTTTTAATTGATTAAATAATATTCTGTGAGGAGCCAAATCATGCTTTGCTTCTTGTGTGATATATTCAATAAGCTCTTCATTTTCAAATTTATTCATCAACGTTCTCCAATCTTCTTATTAGATCACTAGCAAAAGTATGATATTTGTCTCTGATTTCAGATTGATATTCTTTTGTAATTCCTGCTATTCCAGCAGGTAATAACCAGATTGGTTTTTTTTCTTTTTGTGCTGTCTCAGTCCTTGTTGCATGCCCATAAATGATAGAATTATTTCCGATACAAGATTTTATATCATCTTTTGATATAGGTGCATAGCATTCATTAGGAATATATTTTATGATATTTTCTGGTAAGAGTTTAGCCCAGTTATAATGGGCTTGAGCTAGTCGGAGTTCATTCTTTGCATCACTTCTTTTTTGTGCATTATATATAGTGTAACCTAATAGTTTAACAAATCTATTAGGCATATTTTCTTTTTTATTATCTTGTAATAATGCCATCATAGTATCAAATTCTTTTTTCCAGAATTTTAAGGCATTACCAATATTTTTAATTCCGTAGCCAGAAAAAACATCAGCAGAACAAGGAATAATAAAACCATCAGAATTAGAAATGATTATTTTATTTAGTATGCCAAGGCTAGGTGATGTATCTAATAAGATAATGTCGAATCCCATTCTATTGCTATATTCGTTACATATTCTTCTTATAGCAGCAACTACTCTTAATGCTTCGGGTTTTCCAATAAAAGCCCTACTCCATTCTTGAGCTAGCTTATCCTCAAAAGTATGTAATGTTAATCTTCCTGGAATTAAGAATAGATTATCATTTATTTTTATTGGGGGAGATATATTTTGTTCATCAGACTGCCCATCTTCAGTTGGCTTTAGAATATAATGAATACTTCTTGTTTTTAAATGTAAGCGTGAAAATTGCTCGTCACTAAGATTTTTTTTTGCTTCTGAATAATCTTCAATAAAAGAATCTTCTTCATTCCATATTGTTTCTATTTCTTCGTCTTTTAGTGTAAATAAACTTAAGTTGGATTGAGGATCTAAATCAATCATTAAAACTTTTTTATTCATTTCTGATAAAGCATATCCTAAATGATAAGTAAGAGTAGATTTTCCTACCCCACCTTTATTATTAAATATGGCTATAGATTTCATATAAGTCTTCCTTTAATTATGTAAATATATTATGTTAACTGCATTTACTCTTTATAATAATTCAATCGCTTTCCTGCCTGCTTGACTATCTACTGCACGGGGATTTTCAGGACTAATTTGCATTGCGATATGATCTGAATCAATCACAATTTGCACGGTATCTTTATTAAAACCACGCAAAGTTGTTTTCCCCGCACCGTTTGTTCCGCAGTAGAAAATCGCTAAATTATTTTGCATATTCAATCACTTCTTCACGTCCGTCAGGATAATGTCGAACAATATTTCCATTCGGTCGCTGAAACGTTAGCACCTCACGCTTTTTCTTATCGTCCATCCACGCTTTAAATTGAATTTGCAGTTGGCGTTGTTGTTCTCTAATTTGTTCAATTTTGGGTCATTTTCTTTCTCCAAAATTTGTAAAGTTTTACGGAAATTCAACCGCTCTTTTTCCACACACGGCAAGCCGTACGTGGTTAGGATCAGCCTTCGGCTGAGTGAGCCTCGCTGTGGCTCTGTATTTTTCTAATTTCCAGCCCTAATAGGGCTGAATTATGCTTAATTAAAAACCATATCAAGATGAGGAATATTATCTTCTAAATAAATTCCGGAAGTCGCTGCGAACCCAAGGCTTTTATAAAATCCTTGTAAATAACTTTGCGCTTGGATTTTGATTGGTTTTGCGGATTTCTCGGCAAATTCGACCGCTTGTAACATTAATTCACGAGCTAAACCTGCTCCACGATATTCTTTTGCCACCAATACTCGCCCGATTTTTATATAATCTTCGCAAGGGATTATGCGACAGTAAGCGGTCAAATTCTCATTATTCTTTGCAAATAAATGCGTGGCAATCAGATCTAACTCATCCACTTCTTGATAAGGACAATTTTGTTCCACTACAAACACGGCGGTACGTAACTTGTAAATTTCAAACAATTCTCTTGTAGATAATTGTGAAAAGGTTTTGTAATACCACATTTACGCTTGTTCCGTCGTTAATTGCCAACCCAGTTGGCGGTACTGTTTGTAACGCTCGCGTGCCTGTACTTTTTCCGTTTCATTTGCCGGCACGAAATCAATAATCTGATTAAAACTGTTGATAAAATCCGGCACGTCTGTTTGTAACGAAATCAATAAATCTCGGCGTTGTGCATTACGTTTGCCTTTCCATGAAATTTCTATCGGTGTAGCGTATTGCGTTACTTCACCGGAAAGGTTATGCGGTACGAACGAATCGGGATCTCTCGCCCATAAGGCTTCATCAATATTCAAGGCTTGCTGTTCGGTTTCACAGGCGATCAATACCCGTTTACCTAAACGCCACGCATCCGCCGCTAAATCACACGCCATCGCTTCAACTGCAGAAAGCTCTTGCCCGCCGGCTTGATTCAACAGGTAAAATTTAACTTGTTTCACGATTCGCCCTTGCCTGAATAAAATGAATGAAGAAAAATACAAAAGAATGAGATTTTAGCCGAAAATGAAGAAAATTTGAAACGTAAGCGGTCATTTTTACTCAATTTTTTGTAAAACATTTACTGAAAACAACCGCTTATCAAAGATAAGCCGTCAATTTTCTCACTTAACGATTAAAAACTTAATAAGCGGTATTATCCGTAGCGGATTGAACTTATTTTTTAATCATCAATCTAACGCAACGATTCGACTATTTCAATCACCCTATAATGATGTAGAATATAGTCTCCCTTAAACCTAACTTTAGAGGAATTTACCATGGGTTTATTTGATTTTGCAGCCAATATCGGCAAAAAACTTTTCAATAAAGAAGAAGAAGCGTCACAAGCGGTAACAGAACATTTGAATGCGGACAATCCGGGTGTTGAGAATGTGCAAGTAACGGTTGAAAACGGTGTGGCGAATTTGACCGGTATTGCGGCGACTGCGGCAGCGGTAGAAAAAGCGGTATTAATGGCGGGTAACATCGAAGGTATTTCGGAAGTGAAAATCGACGGCGTTCAAATTGCGAACGGCGAAGCGCTTGCCGGTGACGATGAGTTCTACGTGATTCAAAAAGGCGATACTTTATGGGAAATCGCAACCAAAGCGTACGGTAACGGTGCAAAATATAAAGCGATCGTTGAAGCGAACAAAGAAGTAATCAAAGACGAAAATAAAATCTTCCCGGGTCAAAAAATCCGTATTCCTAAAGGTTTATAGTCTTTAAATCGGAAAGATAAGGTAAACCGTATTGATGATAAAAAATCAGTAAAATTTAACCGCTTAACGGATAAATTTTGCTGATTTTTTTTGATTATTTCTTATCAATTGTCCATTATCCGCGCAATATCCCTCGACAGTTCATTGACATAACGTTACAATAAACGTCTATTTCTGTATCTTTTATATACCCCCAACTTGAGGTTTAAGAATGTCAATTTCTATTGAAACTTTAGAAGGCTTACAACGCCGCGTAACTATTACCGTAGCTGCTGATAAAATCGAAGCGGCTTACAAAGAGCAATTAAAAGGCTATGCGAAAAACGCTCGTGTAGACGGTTTCCGTAAAGGTAAAGTACCGCACGCAATTATCGAACAACGTTTTGGTTTAGCGGCTCGCCAAGACGTATTATCCGATGAAATGCAACGTGCGTTCTTTGATGCGGTAATCGCTGAGAAAATTAACCTTGCCGGTCGTCCTACCTTCACACCGAACAACTACCAACCGGGTCAAGAATTCAGCTTCACTGCAACTTTTGAAGTATTCCCTGAAGTTGAATTAAAAGGCTTAGAAAACATCGAAGTTGAAAAACCGGTTGTAGAAATCACAGAAGCTGATTTAGACAAAATGATCGATGTGTTACGTAAACAACAAGCAACTTGGGCTGAATCTCAAGCAGCGGCACAAGCGGAAGACCGTGTTGTAATCGACTTCGTAGGTTCTGTAGACGGTGAAGAGTTTGAAGGCGGTAAAGCGACAGACTTCACTTTAGCAATGGGTCAAGGTCGTATGATCCCTGGTTTTGAAGAAGGTATCGTTGGTCACAAAGCCGGCGAACAATTCGATATCGATGTTACTTTCCCTGAAGAATACCACGCTGAAAACTTAAAAGGTAAAGCGGCGAAATTCGCAATTACACTTAAGAAAGTAGAAAATATCGTATTACCTGAATTAACCGAAGAATTCGTGAAAAAATTCGGTGCGGCGAAAACCGTTGAAGAATTACGTGCGGAAATTAAGAAAAATATGCAACGTGAACTTAAAAACGCAGTAACCGCACGCGTTAAAAACCAAGTAATCAACGGCTTAATCGCACAAAACGATATTGAAGTACCGGCTGCAGCAGTAGCGGAAGAAGTGGACGTATTACGTCGTCAAGCAGTTCAACGCTTCGGCGGTAAACCGGAAATGGCTGCACAATTACCGGCGGAGTTATTCGAAGCGGATGCAAAACGTCGTGTTCAAGTAGGTTTATTACTTTCAACCGTAATCGGTACTAACGAATTAAAAGTTGATGAGAAACGTGTTGAAGAAACGATTGCTGAAATCGCTTCGGCTTACGAACAACCGGCTGAAGTTGTTGCTCACTATGCGAAAAACCGTCAATTAACCGAAAATATCCGTAACGTGGTATTAGAAGAACAAGCGGTTGAAGTAGTGCTTGCGAAAGCGAAAGTAACCGAAAAAGCGGCATCTTTTGACGAAGTAATGGCTCAACAAGCTCAAGGCTAATTCTCAAACATAAAGCTCTCCGGTTTGGAGGGCTTTTAATTAGCATTTTATAAGCGGTTGATTTTAGGAAAAAATTTGCAAAAATTTCTCTAAAAATGACCGCTTTCTTTTTAACAAGAAGAGAATTTAGTCATGGATTTAACATTTACTCAACAGCTCCAACAATTTATTGCGGCTCATCCTATTTTAATTTTTGCTTGGGTTGCCTTAGTGGTTGCGGTTTTATTCAATTTTTATAAAGGCATAACCAGCAAATATAAAATCGTTGAAAATGCTCAAGCAACACAATTAGTTAATAAAGAAGAAGGTATTTTCCTCGATCTACGTTCGGAAGATGAATTCCGTGCGGGGCATATCGTTGAAAGTCATCATATTCTGCCGAGTGAAATCAAAGCCAATAATGTTCATCCGATCGAGAAATACAAAGATCGCCCGGTTATCTTAGTTGATAGCAACGGTTTCTCTGCCGGTTCAAGTGCGGATTTACTTGCCAAACAAGGTTTCGCTAAAGTGTATGTATTAAAAGAAGGTATTTTAGGCTGGAAAGCTGCGAATCTTCCGACAGTTAAAAAACATAAATAATTTAAATAGATTAAAGGAAATATTATGGCTGAAGAAAACCAAGTGGCCGCTCAAGAAGAAGCGCAAACTCCGTTCGAACTTCAAATTCAACGTATCTATATCAAAGACGTTTCATTCGAAGCTCCGAATCTACCGACTATTTTCCATCAAGAATGGAAACCTCAATTAGGTTTTGAACTTGATACGGAAACTAAACAGTTAGATGAAGATCTCTATGAAGTAGTATTACATATTAATGTTTCGACTACATTAGAAGATAGCGGCGATACCGCATTTATCTGTGAAGTGAAGCAAGCGGGCGTATTCACAATTAAAGGTATAGAAGGCATTCAATTGGCACATTGCCTCGCATCACAATGCCCGAACGTGCTTTACCCTTATGCTCGCGAATTAATTTCCAGCTTAGTAAACCGTGGTACCTTCCCTGCATTAAATTTATCTCCGGTAAACTTCGATGCGTTATTTATGGATTACTTACAACGTCAAGAAGCGGAGCAAAATGCAGAAACCCCTGCAGTAAACTAATCTCTTTTAAGGTATGCATCCTTTGCATACCTTTTCTTTTTCTCATCTCAGGCAATAACTCAAAACTTTGCATAGGTTTAAATAAGCGCAATTGACGGATTTATCTCAAATGATATATTGAGCGTTATTGTTTAACAGCCTATACGGATTCTAATTTCAAAATATTCATCATATAAGGAAAGTATAATGAGTAACGTCTATTCGGCACCCGTTACTGTTTTAGGTGCTGGTTCTTACGGCACCGCTCTGGCAATCGCACTTGCACGTAACGGACATAAAACCTACCTATGGGGACATCAACCGGAAAAAATGGCGGTGTTGGCAACCGAACGAATGAATAACGCTTTTTTACCGGATATTGCTTTTCCCGATGCCTTAGAGATTGAAAGTGACTTAGTTCAAGCCATTTCCAAAGCCAAAGATATTTTAATCGTTGTACCAAGTCATGTATTTGCCGATGTGCTAAAACAAATAAAGCCTCTGTTAAGTACCCATCATCGTATTATATGGGCAACGAAAGGGTTGGAACGTAATACCGGACGACTATTACAAACCGTAGCACAAGAAATTCTTGGTAATCAATACCCGTTAGCGGTGCTATCTGGGCCGACATTTGCCAAAGAACTCGCTCAAGGCTTACCGACAGCTATCGCACTGTCCTCAACAGACAGCCAATTTGCCGACGAAATGCAGCAACGTATTCACTGTGCTAAAGCGTTTCGAGTCTATTTGAACAACGATATGGTAGGTGTGCAATTAGGCGGTGCGATTAAGAATGTCATTGCAATCGGGGCAGGTATTTCCGATGGAATGGGCTTTGGTGCTAATGCAAGAACGGCACTTATTACGCGCGGTTTAGCTGAGATCAGCCGTTTAGGCGCATCACTTGGTGCAAATGCCAATACTTTTATGGGTATGGCGGGACTTGGCGATTTGGTACTAACTTGCACCGACAACCAATCGCGTAACCGTCGTTTCGGTTTAATGCTCGGGCAAGGAAAATCTGCTGAGGAAGCTATGGCGGAAATCGGGCAAGTGGTGGAAGGTTTCCACAATACCAAAGAAGCGTATTTACTGGCTCAGACCCAAAGTGTCGAAATGCCGATTGTCGAACAAATCTATCAAATGTTATTCTGCGGTAAGAATGCGCATGATGTTGCTACGAGCCTATTAGGGCGTGAACGCAAAGGCGAATAAAGAGGTTTTAGATGAACGAAAGTGAACTTAATCAAATTTGGAAAAATATTAGAGAAGAAGCCCAAGAACTTGTCGATAATGAACCGATGCTTGCCAGCTTTTTCCATGCGACTATTTTAAAACATAGCAATTTAGGCGGTTCGTTAAGCTACATTTTAGCGAATAAACTCGCTAACCCGATCATGCCGGCAATCGCATTAAAAGAAATTATCGAAGAGGCCTATCAAGCTAACCCTCAAATTATTGCCAGTGCCGCTTGTGATATTGATGCGGTTCGAACTCGAGATCCTGCAGTAGATAAATGGACAACACCGTTGTTATATTTAAAAGGTTATCATGCAATCCAAAGTTACCGTGTTACTCATTACCTTTGGCAGCAAGGGCGTAAAGCATTAGCTATTTATCTACAAAATGAAATTTCCGTGGCATTTGACGTAGATATTCATCCCGCTGCCAAATTAGGTTGCGGTATTATGTTTGACCACGCAACAGGTATTGTAGTGGGTGAAACGGCAGTGATTGAAAATGATGTATCTATTTTACAAGGCGTAACTCTTGGTGGTACCGGTAAAGAGCACGGCGATCGTCATCCTAAAATTCGTGAGGGCGTAATGATTGGTGCCGGTGCGAAAATCTTGGGTAATATTGAGATAGGACGTTATTCAAAAATCGGTGCCAATTCAGTTGTATTACAGCCTGTTCCTGATCACGCTACCGCAGCGGGTGTACCGGCTCGTATTATTGGGCAATCATCTGTACAAAAACCGGCTTTTGATATGAACCAATATTTTGAAGATATCGAAGGGACTTATGGAGACGGAATTTAGCCGTTAGCAAAATCTCATAAAAATCAGACCGCTTATTGCACAACAAGCGGTCTTTTTCATTGCTTTTTCTTTCGTCTCTCATGATTTTCCGCGTATTTATTCATAACCGGCATAACTAATCCGTTACCTTAATACCCATCATAAAAAACAAAAAGGCGTGTCTTTCAACACGCCTTCTCTTTAGCATTTCACTTCAAATATTAAGCTAAAACTTAATTATTTGATGATTTTCGCTACAACGCCCGCACCTACTGTACGACCACCTTCACGAATCGCAAAACGTAAACCTTCGTCCATCGCGATTGGGTGAATTAAGCTTACAGTCATTTTGATGTTGTCGCCAGGCATTACCATCTCAACACCTTCAGGTAATTCGATTGTACCTGTTACGTCTGTTGTACGGAAGTAGAACTGTGGACGGTAACCTTTGAAGAATGGAGTATGACGACCACCTTCTTCTTTTGATAATACGTAAACTTCTGATTCGAAGTCTGTGTGTGGAGTAATTGTACCCGGTTTCGCTAATACTTGACCACGTTCGATTTCTTCACGTTTTGTACCACGTAATAATGCACCAACGTTTTCACCCGCACGACCTTCGTCTAATAATTTACGGAACATCTCAACACCAGTTACGGTTGTTTTCGTAGTTTCTTTGATACCTACGATTTCAACTTCTTCACCTGATTTGATGATACCACGTTCAACACGACCTGTTACTACCGTACCACGACCAGAAATTGAGAATACGTCTTCGATTGGTAATAAGAATGGTTTATCAATCGCACGCTCTGGCTCTGGAATGTATGTATCTAAGTGGTGTGCTAACTCAAGAATTTTTTCTTCCCACTCCGGCACGCCGTTTAACGCTTGTAACGCTGAACCACGTACGATTGGTGTATCGTCACCCGGGAAGTCATATTGAGAAAGAAGTTCACGTACTTCCATTTCTACTAATTCTAATAACTCTTCGTCATCTACCATGTCGCATTTGTTTAAGAATACGATGATGTATGGTACGCCTACTTGGCGACCTAATAAGATGTGCTCACGAGTTTGTGGCATTGGGCCGTCTGTCGCTGCTACTACTAAGATTGCACCGTCCATCTGCGCCGCACCGGTAATCATGTTTTTAACATAGTCCGCGTGTCCCGGGCAGTCTACGTGTGCGTAGTGACGTGTTTCCGTATCGTATTCAACGTGTGAGGTGTTGATGGTGATACCACGCGCTTTTTCTTCCGGCGCGTTATCGATTTGGTCGAATGCACGTGCCGCACCACCGAAGTGTTTCGATAATACAGTCGTGATCGCTGCTGTTAAAGTTGTTTTACCATGGTCAACGTGACCGATTGTACCCACGTTTACATGGGGTTTTGTACGTTCAAATTTTTCTTTAGACACTTTGATAGCTTCCTAGAAATAAGCCTCTGCCCTATTGCCGAGGCTTTAGTTAAAAGATAAATTATTTAGCTTTACGAGCTTCAATAATTGCATTAGCAACACTTGTCGGTGCTTCAGCGTATTTTAATGGTTCCATTGAGTAAGATGCACGACCTTGAGTTTGTGAACGTAAGTCTGTTGCATAACCGAACATTTCTGATAACGGAACTTCCGCATTGATCTTAACCACGAACTCATTCGCTTCTTGACCGTTCACCATTGCACGACGACGGCTTAAGTCACCGATTACATCACCCACGTAGTCCGGTGGAGTTTCCACTTCAACTTTCATGATTGGCTCAAGTAATACAGGGTTAGCTTTTGCGAACGCTGATTTAAACGCTAATGATGCTGCAAGTTTAAACGCTAATTCTGATGAGTCAACATCATGGTATGAACCGAAGTGTAAACGTACACCGACATCAACTACAGGGTAACCCGCTAACGGACCTGATTTAAGTTGCTCTTGGATACCTTTATCAACCGCAGGGATAAATTCGCCAGGAATTACACCACCTTTGATTTCGTTTACGAACTCATAACCTGGACCTTCCGGATCTAATGGGTATAAGTCGATAACAACGTGACCGTACTGACCGCGACCACCAGATTGTTTTGCGTGTTTACCTTCAACATCTTTAACTGTTGTACGGATAGTTTCACGGTAAGATACTTGTGGTTTACCAATGTTCGCTTCAACTTTAAATTCACGACGCATACGGTCAACGATAATATCTAAGTGTAACTCACCCATACCGGAGATGATGGTTTCGCCTGATTCTTCATCTGTGTGAACACGGAATGAAGGGTCTTCTTGAGCAAGACGACCTAACGCTAAGCCCATTTTCTCTTGGTCAGCTTTAGTTTTCGGTTCTACCGCTACAGAGATTACCGGTTCCGGGAATTCCATACGCTCAAGGATGATTGGTGCGTCTTGTGCACATAATGTATCACCTGTACCAACATCTTTTAAACCGATTGCCGCAGCGATGTCGCCCGCGCGAACTTCTTTGATTTCTTCACGTTTGTTTGCGTGCATCTGTACGATACGACCGAAACGTTCACGTTTTTGTTTAACTGAGTTGTAAACGGTATCACCAGAGTTAATTACGCCTGAGTAAACACGGAAGAAGGTTAAGTTACCAACGAATGGGTCTGTTGCAATTTTGAATGCTAAAGCTGCGAAAGGCTCTTCATCGCTTGCGTGACGCTCACCTTCGGTTTCATCTTCATTGATACCTTTAATTGCCGGGATATCTGTAGGTGCAGGTAAATATTCAATTACTGCGTCAAGCATTGCTTGAACACCTTTGTTTTTAAATGCAGAACCACAGCAAACAGGGATAATTTCGTTCGCTAATACACGCTGACGTAAAGCCGCTTTGATTTCTTCTTCGGTTAAATCTTCACCACTGAAGAATTTTTCCATTAACTCTTCTGATGCTTCAGCCGCCGCTTCAACTAACATTGCACGACGTTCTTCACATGCTTCTAACATATCCGCAGGAATATCTTCATATGTGAAAGTCATACCTTGGTCTGCTTCGTTCCAGTTGATTGCTTTCATTTTAATTAAATCAACTACGCCTTTGAAGCTATCTTCTGAACCGATAGGAAGTTGTAATGCAACAGAGTTACCGCCTAAACGAGTTTTGATTTGATCAACAACGCGTAGGAAGTTAGCACCGGTACGGTCCATTTTGTTTACGAACGCAATACGTGGTACTTGATATTTATTTGCTTGGCGCCATACGGTTTCTGATTGAGGCTGAACACCACCTACCGCACAGTAAACCATTACCGCACCGTCAAGAACACGCATTGAACGTTCTACTTCGATTGTAAAGTCCACGTGTCCCGGAGTATCGATAACGTTGATACGGTGTTGTTCAAATTGTTTAGACATACCGGACCAGAACGCTGTTGTTGCAGCAGAGGTGATGGTAATACCACGCTCTTGCTCTTGTTCCATCCAGTCCATAGTAGCTGCACCATCGTGCACCTCACCAAGTTTATGACTCACGCCTGTATAGAATAAGATACGCTCAGATGTAGTTGTTTTACCTGCATCGATATGCGCACTGATACCAATATTACGGTAGCGTGAAATAGGGGTTGTACGAGCCATTATATTATTACCTTGTTTGGAATTTAATATGAGTTTAAATAAGGGTAAGGCTTCATCGCAAATTTTGTGATGAAGCCCTGCAAGCATATTGCTAAACGATTACCAACGGAAGTGAGCAAACGCTTTGTTAGCTTCAGCCATACGGTGAACGTCTTCACGTTTCTTAACAGCCGTACCTTTGTTATCCGCTGCATCTGAAAGTTCGTTTGCTAAACGTAATGCCATTGATTTATCACCACGTTTACGAGCCGCTTCAACAATCCAACGCATAGCTAATGCGTTACGACGAGAAGGACGAACTTCAACCGGTACTTGGTAAGTAGAACCACCAACACGACGAGATTTAACCTCTACTGTCGGACGAACGTTTTCTAACGCTGCTTCGAATGCTTCTAAAGCTTCTTTACCAGTACGTTGTGCTAAAGTTTCTAAAGCACCGTAAATAATTGATTCTGCTGTAGATTTTTTACCATCTACCATTAAAACATTAATAAATTTCGCAAGTAACTCTGAACCGAACTTCGGATCTGGAAGAATTTTGCGAGGTTCAACACTACGACGACGTGGCATTGCAAATACTCCGTTTATATATTCAGGATAATCCAAAACTCATCTATTGTGTGTGACTACACATCACGATTGACTGGAGTTTATGGTTTAAATTTTTTTGATTAATTTAGACGTTTGGCCTTACTTAACGGAGATCCATTAAGCCTTAGGACGTTTAACGCCGTATTTAGAACGACCTTGTTTACGGTCTTTAACGCCTGCACAGTCAAGTGCACCACGTACAGTGTGATAACGCACACCCGGTAAGTCTTTAACACGACCACCACGGATTAATACAACACTGTGTTCTTGTAAGTTATGACCTTCACCACCGATGTATGAAGTTACTTCAAAGCCATTTGTTAAACGAATACGGCACACTTTACGTAATGCTGAGTTCGGTTTCTTAGGTGTAGTAGTGTATACACGAGTACACACGCCACGTTTCTGCGGGCAAGCCTCTAATGCAGGAACGTTGCTTTTTACAACCTTTTTCACACGCGGTTTGCGTACTAATTGGTTGATAGTTGCCATTTAAAAGCTCCAGTTAAAATTATAAAAATAAAATTAAAAATACCCTTTCAAAGACGAAAGGACGGTAGATTTTATTGTTATACGGACCAAAAGTCAAGTATCCGACTCGGGATAAATTGATTATTCCGTGATCAATGTTTCTAAGGTTTGCAATACCCGATAAGGTAAAATATTCGCCATACCGTTTCCGCTCAGATAATGCTGATTTTTGCCGTAAGCACCGATTAATTTTGGGTCGGTTGCACCGTATAAAATCACGTTTTGTTTATCTAATGCGGCAGCTAAGTGGCTTAGTCCGGTATCAACCGACAATACGACCTTCGCACCGGCAATTTGCTCCGCCAGTTCGGTTAAGGATAATTTCGGTAATATCACGACATTCGTTGCTGTTTCCGCCAAACGTATCGCTCGCTCTCTTTCCGCCTCATTCCCCCACGGCAAACGGACTTCAATACCTTGTATGCTTAATTCTAAAATTACTTCTCGCCAATATTCTTCTTTCCAATGTTTATCCGCTCGAGTCGTCGCATGAATAGCTAACACATAAGCGGTTGAATTTTCATTTTTTTTGGCAAAACGCATGGCAATGCCATAATCGCCCAATCTATCGGGGAGCGTGTAATTCAGTGACATCGCAAATAACTGACGAATCCGTTCCACCGAATGTTGCTGATAAGCGATATTAAACGTGTGATCATAAAACAGGCTACTTAAACCTTCTCGAGCCGAATGTTTATCGTAACCGTATTTCGATCCTTTCGCCTGCTTGGTGGCAAATACTGCACTTTTAATCAACCCCTGCGCATCAATCACCGCATCATATTCCGTCGAGCGGAGTTGCTTCAGATAATTTTGCCATTCCAGCCAGGTCTGGCGTTTACATAAGTTCTTACGCCAACGACGAATCGCTAACGGCACGACCTTATCAACCGCCGAATGCCAATGCGGAATTTCACTAAAATTTTCTTCGATTACCCAATCGAATTGAATATCCGGAATTGCTTGTTGAGCATCGGTTAAGGCCGGTAAAGTATGAATCACATCTCCCATTGAGGAGGTTTTTACAATTAAAACTTTCATTTATTTATCTTTTGAATTGAGATAAACAAGCGGTCTAAATCTGCAAAGTTTTTGCAAAAAATGACCGCTTGCAATTAGCCTAACAACGTCTCTAATTTTTTAATCACCATTTCCGGCTGAATATCAATCAGACTCTGATGATAGCCTTCGGCAGCTTCACCTTTGCGAATCTTAATCAAACCGCCATCAATTAAGCGAATAATCACAGCCTTATCGGAAAGCGGCGGCGTATATTGCGGACTGGTCGGTCCGTAAAGCGCAACCAACGGTTTGCCAAGTGCTGCGGCAATATGCATTAATCCGGAATCATTACTTACCACCGCATGACAATCGGCAATTAAATCAACCGCTTGATTCAAGTCGGTTTGCCCCGCTAAATTGACACAATAACGCTGTAAATTGTCCGCTAAACTTGCACGGATTTGTTCACCGACCTCTTTATCTTTATTAGAACCGAACAGATGTACCGCATAACCTTTTTCAATCAGCATTTCCGCCAATTTAGCATAATGATAATGCGGCCAACGTTTTGCCGGCCCGAATTCCGCCCCAGGGCAGAAGCCGATTGCCGGACGCTGTTCGGCATATTCAAACTGTTTGGCAAATTTCGCTTTAGTTGCAATGATCTCAGCCGCTTGCGTTTGTAGATAAGGTACCGGCATCGGCAATGTTTTAGCATTCGGCACGGCATTTTTCTCAAAAGCCAATGCAACATAACGTTGCACCATCATCGGATAATCTTGCTTGTTATTGCGTAAATCATTTAACAAGAAATAGCGACTTTCGCCTTTCCAGCCGCGGCGCACCGCAATTTTGGCAAATAGCGGAATAAATGCCGATTTAAGTGAATTAGGTAAAACAATCGCCATATCGTATTGATTGCGCAGCGATTTTCCTAATTGATAACGCTCACATAGTCGGAACGAACCATGTCCAATCGGCATCGAGATCGCTTTACGTACTTCCGGCATTCGAGCAAGTAACGGACGACACCAATCCGGTGCCATCACGTCAATTTGACAAGTCGGGTATTGAATTTTGAGTTGTTGATACAGTGCATGCGACATCATCATATCGCCGACCCAAGACGGGCCAATAATTAAAATATTCATTAAGTCCTTTTCCCTAAAATAACAAGCGGTTATTTTTACTTCGAAACTTGCAAAAATCTAAGTAAATTTAACCGCTTATTGTTATTTAGCTTTACAGTCACTTGCCAACACGTTGCCGCTGTTATCCGAAAGCACGGCTATGCCGTCCAATCCTTCAAACCAAGTCCAACGTATATTGCTATATTTTTCACCGCCTACTTTGGCAACGACCGGTGACAGCGTATGTTTAGCATTACCATAAGTGACCGCAATAGCCTGATTGGCATTTGCTCTTCGCTTACTTTTTATATCTTTTTTAGATTGGTAACGTTGCACTTTGATAACAACATCATCTTTACAAAGAAATTCTGTTGCCGTTTGGCTTTTTACCACACTAATTTTTTCCGTAGGTTTTATTGTAGTCGGCACCAGCTTATTTACAAATTGTACGCGTTGTACCTGTTCAATAGGTGCTTCCAGCGGCTTACAACCAACAATAACCAACATACTTATTGAGCATATAATCGCACTTTTCTTTTGAATAAAAAAAGACACCTCAATAAACCCCTCTTTCCTTAAAAATTGAAAGAAAAAGAGCAACGGCTATAACGTTGCTCTGTAATATTTATTATTTAAAGCTATAGCTGCCATCCGCTTGACGAGTAAACTTACCGCCGGAACCGATATTCATTTCAACTACGCGGTTATTCTTATCCAAACGAACCGTAACACGCTCACCGACTTTCAAGTTACTGACGACGTTGTTCACTTTACTCATAGCATTTACATCCGAAATATTTAACTGATTATCACGGAACACTTGCATTAATGAAGTACTTTTCGGTACGGTTAATGTTTTACTTGAAACCACACCGCTTGTCGTAGTAGCAACTGCCGGTTTAACCGCCTTAGCCGCCGTTTTTTCTACCGTCTTACCTTGCTCTACATTTTTAACTAACTGATCTAATTGAGCGTTCTTAGCTTTCTTCGCATTAAACTCATCTGCGGTCATTGCCTTAACTTTCGGCTGTTTAGGCTCAGCTTTTTTGTTATCCGCTTTATTTTCCGACTGATGAATCACGCTGCCTTGCGTTTTAGGTTTAGCCACTTCAGGTTGTACAACAGGTTTATTGACTACCGCCGCCGTTTCAGTTGCAGTCGCACTATTTACTGCCGGTACCGTAGCTTCCGTTGTAGTCGGTGTTACCGATTCTGCCGGAGTATTTGTCGCGTTTGTTGCACCGGCTTCCGCTGTCGATTGTTGCGTTTGCTGCGCAGCTTGTTGTTGCGCTAGAGCTGCCGCTTCCTGTTCGGCTTTCGCTTGTGCTTCCGCTCGTTTCGCTTCTTCCTCATCAACCGGTCGGAATTCAATTGGTAACGAACCGCCTTGTTGAGCTTGTAATTCTTCTACCGTTTCCGGCGCACTTGGTTTTAACCAAAAGAAAATACCGGCTAAAATCGCCGCAAGACCGGCTACAAGCCCTAAACGACGGAATTTTGAAGGTACTTTTACGATAGGTGCTTCCGGTTTTTCCACATTAGATACCGGAATAACTCGTTCCATATTATTCGTATTCATCGTTGGTTTTTCCTCTGTTACCGTTTTCTCAACTTTCACAGTTTCAACTTTACTTTTTTCCACATCGTCTTCAACGGGAGAAAATGCAAAACCTGAGTTTTTAGCGGTGGATTTTACTGTATCCGTTTCTGGAGTTGTAACTTTATTTACCTGTTCGGCAGCTTTCAGCGTGTCTGTCGTATCACTGTCTGTATGAGTTGAGAGTTTCATTTCATTGTTCACTCGTTGAGTTTCCTCAATTGATTTTAATGTTGTCGTTTCATCAACCGGACGCGTCATAGTCGGCGTAAAAGTATAACTAGGTACTTTAGTTGAATGTAACGATACCGTAGCGTTTACTACGCTTTTTTCGATAACGTCCGAATTAATTTTTTCTACAGTTTGTTCTGTTGAGCTTACCGTATTAGAAGATGATTCGCCAAATGTTGGCTCTTTGCGGAGATGATTATGTGACATTTAAATATCCAAATATTAGAGTAGAAATAGACCAAATAGATTTTTCATATTTTAAAGTATTTCCGCTCAATCAGCACACGCTTTTTCAGAAAAATTCCATTATCTGTATGAAATCATACAGAAATTACTGCTCATTCTATTTAAATCGCTACTAAAAAAGTTATTTCTCCGTCAATTTTATTTTATGACAACAAATTTTGTGACTTTCTCGATCCGTATCGCAAAAATATATTTGTTAAATTGCTCGATATGATACGGACTTGTAAATTGTTCTCGAAACATTATGAATTAAAAAGGAGAACACTTATGAAAAAACTTACCACACTTAGCATTAGCTTCATGATTGCTCTGCTATCCGGCAATACGATAGCTAAACCAAATCAAGTATCCGCATCGGAACCTACACCTGTTATTCAACAAGCGACTATGACGGGAAAAGCTGTCGAGAAACAGAATCAAGTTAATATCAATACGGCTGATGCGGCGGAAATAAAAGCGAAACTAGTCGGCATCGGCGAGAAAAAAGCACAAGCGATAGTCGATTATCGCACCAAAAACGGTTCTTTTATTACTATAGAGCAACTTACCGAAGTATCCGGTATCGGTAAAGCAACGCTAGAGAAAAATCGTGAACGCATTGTACTAGAGTAAGAAATCGGGCTGAGTCGAACCATTCATACTAGGCATCTCTATTAGATAATCTATAGGCTCAGCCCTCTTGATAACTATTAGGTAAATTTCTTTCCTTTCTGTTATACTTCGCGACTATTTATATAATTGCATAAAAAGGATACAACCTAATGTCTTTAAAGTCATACTCTACTCCTACTTATTGGCAACGTGTGAAAGTCGCCTTTCAATATATTTTTCCGCAATTACCTGTTACACGTGTAGCCGGTTGGTTGGCAGAACAAAAATGGGGTGTTGTAACCCACTTTATTATTCGTGCATTTGCTAAACAATATAATGTGAATTTATCGGAAGCCCAAAAAAGCAATGCGTCTGATTACGCCACATTTAATGAGTTCTTTATTCGTCCGTTAAAAGAAAATGCTCGTCCGATTAACCAAGACGCACAAGCACTTTGCTTACCTGCCGACGGTAAAGTAAGCGAATCGGGCAAAATTGAAGATGACCGTTTACTACAAGCTAAAGGTCATTTCTTTACGCTTGAAACATTATTAGCAAACGATCAAGAAATGGCGAATAAATTTAAAGACGGTCATTTTATTACCACTTATTTATCGCCGCGCGATTACCACCGCGTACATATGCCGTGTGATGCGACATTACGTAAAATGATTTATGTACCGGGTGAATTATTTTCGGTAAATCCGTTCTTAGCTGAACACGTGCCGAATTTATTTGCACGTAACGAACGTGTAATTTGCGAATTTGAAACCGAATTCGGGCCGATGGTGCAAATTCTTGTCGGTGCAACAATTACGGCAAGTATGAGTACCGTTTGGGCAGGCGTGATTAATCCGCCCCGAGCAAAAGATGTTGTGGTATATCACTATGAAACCACCGGAGAAACAGCGGTGCATCTGAAAAAAGGTCAGGAAATGGGTGCTTTCCGTTTAGGTTCAACCGTAATTAACCTCTTCCCGAAAGATAGTGTTGAATTCGAAGCTCACCTACAAGCCGGCGTAGAAACCCAAATGGGTGAGCGTTTGGCAAAAATAAAATAAGCGATTCAAACGTAAAATGTATTTATAAAAGGCGTAAGGTAACTTACGCCTTTTGTTTTTCTAAATAAATCTTTCTGATATTATTCCGATAAGAAAAACTTATCGGAAGGAAAGCCATGTTTAGTCCAGCAGAAAAACGTCAGATGTCCGAAGCAGATATTCGTTCAAAATTCATTACACCTGCAATTAAAAATGCAGGTTGGAGTGATCGACATATTAGCGAGGAATATTCTTTTAAAGTTGATAAACCATTTACCGATGGACAGATGATTGTTGATCCTAAAACTAAACTAGCCAGCCGCAAAGAAGCAAAACGAGCGGACTATATTTTATATCAATCAAAAAATCATAAGATTGCGGTAGTAGAAGCGAAGGATTATAAACATTCGCCAAGAGATGGTTTACAGCAAGCAATGGATTATGCAAGAGACTTGGGAGCCTCTTTTGCCTATAGCTCAAATGGTGATGAGTTTGTTGAGCATGATTTTATTACGGGTGTTCAACGTACTTTGCCAATGTCGCAATTCCCGACTCCACAAGAACTTTCTGAACGTTGGAGCAAACAATATACACCCGAAGAATTGAAAATTATCCAACAGCCTTATTACACCAGTGCAAGTGATAATTTCAAAGAGCCACGCTATTACCAAGAGAATGCAATCAATCTTACCATTGAAGCGGTGGCAAAAGGACGAAATCGCATCTTATTGGTAATGGCAACGGGAACAGGGAAAACTTACACCGCTTTCCAAATTATTCATCGTCTAAAAGCCAGTGGGGCAAAACGTAAAGTCTTATTTTTAGCAGACAGAAATGTGTTAGTCGATCAGCCGATGACCCAAGACTTCAAGCCATTTAAAGACAAAATGGTTAAAGTGAGCAATAAAAAATTAGATAGCTCGTTTGAAGTCTATCTTGCACTCTACCAGCAATTAGATGGCGAAACGGATAACGAATTATTTAAGCAATTCCAACCGTCATTTTTTGACTTAATCATCATTGACGAATGTCACCGTGGCAGTGCCAAAGAAGATTCTAATTGGCGTGCAATTTTGAACTATTTTAACGAAGCAACGCACATTGGTATGACCGCAACGCCAAAAGAAACTGCTGATGCAAGCAATATCAGCTATTTTGGCGATCCGATTTACACCTACAGCCTAAAACAAGGTATCGAAGATGGCTTTTTAGCCCCTTATCGGGTTATTCGAGTGGATTTAGATTGCGACTTAAAAGGTTGGCGACCAACCAAAGGTTTAACCGACAAAAATGGAGAATTGGTAGAAGATCGTCTTTATACCATTAAAGATTTTGACTACAACATTATCTTAAACGACCGCACTCGCCTTGTCGCAGAACGCATCACAGAATTTCTCAAGAAAACCAACCGCTTGGATAAAACCATTGTGTTCTGTGCCAATATCAATCACGCACAGCGAATGGTGGCGGAGCTTTCTCGCTTAAATGCCGATATGTTGGCAAAAAATCCCAAATATATTCGCCAAATTACAGGCGACCAAACAGGTAAAAATGACGATTTAGAAGCCTTTTGTGATGTACAAAATGAAGGGAATGCTTACCCTGTCATCGCAGTAACATCAAAATTAATGACTACGGGTGTAGACAGCAAAACCTGCAAATTAGTGGTGCTTGATGCCAACATTCAGTCAATGACCGAATTTAAGCAAATCATTGGGCGTGGCACACGTTTACGCACCGATGCAGGCAAAGAATTTTTTACTATTTTGGATTTTCGTGGTGTAACTCGCCTTTTTGCTGATCCTGCTTTTGATGGTGATCCAGTAGCTATTCTTGAACTGCCTGAAAATAAACCATTTAATGACAAAGAAAATAACGAAAAAAATAACCGCACTTCCAAACCAACTGATCAAGTAAAAGAAGATGGTGGTGAATATAAGCCCGCTATTATTGTGGAGGCTGGCAGCTTAAAACTTCGAATTCTGGATGAAAAAGTGCAATATCTCAACGAACAGGGCGAACTGGTTTCAGAGGATATTGATATTTTCTCTCAACGTGAAATTCAAAAAGATTTCTCATCTTATGAGCAATTCCAGCAAAGCTGGACTACAAGCGGTGAGATTTTCTTGAAATTTTACACCGATGAAAAATGGCTTAATTCTCTGCGGAAGAAAAATCAATTTGGTAGCCAATTTGATGATTATGACGTTATTCGCAAAGTTGCTTACGGCAAAATGCCGATAACGAAGCAAGAGCGAATCGAGAAAGCGAAAAAGAGCGACTATTTAGCCCAATACTCCGAAGAAAATCGCCAAGTGTTGGGGCTGTTGCTTGATGAATATGTGAAATCAGGCACTAAAGATCTTAGTAAAACTGAATTACTACAAACACCAAAGTTTAGAACATTTGGAGGTTTACTCCCTATTCTGAATAAGTTTGGGGGCAAAGAACTTTATCGAAAAGCGGTAAAAGGCTTAGAAAAAATTATTTATTCTGATTAATTTTATAAGCGGTTAGATTTTATAAGAAATTTGTAAAATTTTCTAAAATCTGACCGCTCTTTCTCGTTTATATAGGACACAAAATGAGTTTAAACAATTTAGTAAAACGTCTGCAAGATGTGATGAGAAATGATGCTGGCATTAACGGTGATGCCCAACGTATCGAACAAATCGTATGGATTCTATTTTTAAAAATCTACGATGCCAAAGAACAGGAGTGGGAGCAAATCGACGATAATTACCATTCTATTTTGCCCGACTTTTTACGTTGGCAAAATTGGGCGAAAGATAACAAAGACGGTAAAGCAATGACAGGCGATGAATTGCTCAACTTCGTCAATAACGAGCTCTTTCCAGCATTAAAAAACTTACCGATTTCAGCTGAAACACCAATGAATCAAAAGATCATTCGTGCCGCTTTTGAAGATAATAACAACTATATGAAAAATGGTATTTTGCTTCGCCAAGTGATTAATATCATTGATGAAATTAACTTCGAGCAATATCAAGAACGCCACGCTTTCGGCGATATTTATGAAAATATCCTGAAAAGCCTACAAAGTGCGGGCAATGCAGGAGAATTTTATACACCAAGAGCAGTAACCGATTTTATGGCAAAAATGATTAAGCCTAGATTAGGAGAAAAAATTGCTGATTTTGCTTGTGGTACAGGTGGATTTCTCACGTCGGCATTAAAAGAATTAGATAAACAAAACGATTCTATTAATGATAAAAATCTACTTAGCAATTCTGTTTATGGCATTGAGAAAAAGGCTTTACCGCATTTACTTTGCATTACTAACTTGCTATTGCACGACATTGATAACCCAAATGTGCATCACGACAATGCCTTAGAAAAGCCCGTCAAAGACTACACAGAGAATGATAAATTTGATGTTATTTTGATGAACCCGCCTTATGGTGGTAGCGAAATTGAGCAAATCAAAACCAATTTCCCGTCCGCTCTCCGCAGTAGCGAAACCGCCGACCTGTTTATGTCGGTAATTATGTATCGCTTAAAGAAAAATGGGCGTGTAGCAATCGTGTTGCCTGACGGTTTCTTATTTGGTACGGATAATGCCAAAATGGCGATTAAGCAAAAATTGATGAGTGAAATGAATTTGCATACGGTAATCCGCTTACCGCATAGCGTGTTTGCTCCTTATACATCGATTACCACCAACATTCTGTTTTTTGATAATACCGAGCCGACTAAAGAAACGTGGTTTTACCGCTTAGATATGCCACAAGGCTACAAAAATTTCTCCAAAACTAAACCAATGAAATTGGAGCATTTCAACGAGGTAATGGAATGGTGGCACAACCGCCAAGCGATTGAAATTGATGGCTTTGATAAAGCGAGATGTTACAGCTATCAAGAAATTGCGGATCGCCAATTTAACATTGATCTATGTGGTTTCCCACACGAGGAAGAGGAAATTTTACCGCCTGATGAACTCATTGCAAATTATCAGCAAAAACGTACCGCTTTAAATGCCGATATTGATCGCATTTTAGGCGAAATCACTCAAATTTTGGGGATTAAATTATAGGTGGAAAAATGTCTGATTTAATAATTTACAACACTGAAGACGGCAAAAGTAAAGTCTCACTTTTTGTTGCAGAAAATGAAGTTTGGCTAACCCAAAATCAGCTTGCCGAACTTTTTGATACCTCTGTGCAAAATATCGGCACACATATAAGAAATATCATTGAAGACAAAGAGTTAGATGAAATTTCAGTTATAAAAGATTTCTTTATAACTGCCGCTGACGGTAAAAATTACAGCGTTAAACACTATGCTTTAGCAATGATTTTAGCTATTGGTTTTCGTGTGCGTAGCCCACGAGGTGTGCAATTTAGACGTTGGGCAAATAGTAGTTTACGCACTTATTTAGAAAAAGGATTTTTAATGGACGATGAACGTCTGAAAAATCCGAACGGACGAGTTGATCACTTTGATGAATTACTGGAACGAATCCGAGATATTCGAGCCAGCGAAATGCGTTTTTATCAAAAAGTGCGGGAACTATTCAAGCTTTCTAGCGACTACGATGCGACCGACAAAGCCACTGAAATGTTCTTTGCTGAAGCACAAAATAAACTGATTTACGCTGTTACCCAACAAACCGCAGCAGAACTCATCTGTAACCGTGCAAATGCGGAATTACCAAATATGGGGCTAACCACTTGGAGTGGCGAGAAAGTGTTGAAAGCAGACATTATCGTTTCAAAAAATTATCTCAATAAAGACGAAATTGATACGCTCAACCGCCTAACGGTCATCTTCCTAGAAAGTGCGGAGCTAAGAGCTAAAAATCGCCAAGATTTAACCCTACGCTTTTGGCAAAACCGTATTGATAGCATTATTGAAGATAATGGTTTTCCTGTGCTGGCGGATAAAGGCAATAAAATCCGCCAACAAATGAAAGAATTTACTGATGAACAGTATGCCCTTTTTAAACAAAAGAGACGTGAAATACTCGCATTAAATGCCGAACAAGATGACTTAAATACCCTTGAAGCAATCGGAAAAAAGGTTAAACAAACACGATGAAAGCTCAACAACTCAAAAATGCGATTTTACAGCTCGCTATTCAAGGCAAGCTCGTGCCACAAGATCCAACTGATGAACCTGCTTCGGTCTTGCTTGACAAAATTAAGCAAGAAAAAGACCGCTTGATCGCAGAAGAGAAAATCAAAAAAAGCAAAAAAGCTACCGATAATCTTCCTTCAACCGAGTTGCAAGATTTTCCCTTTGAAATTCCCGAGAGTTGGGTGTGGGTGAGGTTAGAAGATATTTTTCATTTACAAGCTGGGAGGTTTATTTCTGCTTCAGAAATTTATGGAGAATATAAGGAAGGTTTATATCCCTGTTATGGTGGAAATGGTTTAAGGGGATTTGTTAAAACTTATAATCGAGAAGGTAAATTCCCAATAATTGGTCGTCAAGGTGCATTATGTGGAAATATCAATTTTGCAGAAGGTAAGTTTTATTCTACAGAACACGCTGTTGTTGTAGAAACATTTTCAAATACCGATACTCTATGGGCAAATTATTTTCTTATTCAATTAAATTTAAATCAATATGCTACTGCTACGGCACAGCCAGGATTAGCAGTAAATAAAATTAATGATGTTTTAATCCCCCTCCCCCCACTAAACGAACAAAAACGTATCGTGGCGAAAATTGAAGAATTACTGCCTTATATTGAGCAATATGCAGAAAAAGAAGAAAAACTGACCGCACTTCATCAGCAGTTTCCTGAGCAGTTGAAAAAGTCGATTTTACAGGCGGCAATTCAAGGGAAATTAACTAAGCAAGATCCGAATGATGAGCCTGCTTTGGTATTGATTGAGCGGATAAAAGCGGAGAAATTACGCCTAATTGCCGAGAAAAAACTGAAAAAACCAAAAGTGGTATCAGAAATTATCCTTCGTGATAATTTGCCTTATGAGATTATTAACGGTGAAGAGCGTTGTATTGCCGATGAAGTACCGTTTGAGATACCTGAAAATTGGTGTTGGGTGAGGTTGGGGGAAATAGGAGAAACCAATATAGGACTTACCTATGCACCTAATGATGTCGTCTTAGAGGGAACAATTGTATTACGCTCTGGTAATATCCAAAATGGTAAGATCGATGTTTCATCTGATGTTGTCAGGGTTAATTTAAATATTCCAGAAAATAAAAAATGTTATAAAAATGATTTATTAATTTGCGCAAGAAATGGAAGTAAAAATCTTGTTGGAAAAGCAGCTATTGTAGATAAAGATGGATATTCATTTGGAGCTTTTATGGCAATTTTCAGAAGCCCTTTTTATCAATATATATACTATTATTTATCTTCCCCATTATTTAGAAATGATTTTGATGGTATCAATACAACAACCATTAATCAAATTACACAAAATAATTTAAATAATAGGCTAATTCCACTCCCTCCACTTAATGAACAAAAACGCATTGTAGAAAAAATCGAAAAATTATTTTCTACTTTGCAAAATTTAGAGCGTAATTAACCGCTTAAATCTTTTTATCATACTGATTTTTCAACCAAAACAGGAGAATCAGTATGATTATTTCTTTTCAAAAATACCTTTCTAATAAAGATCTTGCAAAAAATAGTATCTCTGCTTATTTATTTGCTGTGAAACAGTTTTACAAATTATACCCCAATGTTACAAGGGGCAATTTAAAAGAATATAAAGTCTTTTTAATTGATCGCTATAAGCCACAAACGGTTAGTTTAAGGCTACGAGCAATAAATTGTTATTTAGAATTTATTAAAAAAGAAAAATGGAAGTTAAGCTTTGTTAAAGTTCAGCAAAAGCCATTTTTAGAAAATGTGATTAGCGAAGCGGATTATTATTATTTTAAACAGAAATTAAAGGAAGATAATGAATTGTATTGGTATTTTGTTATTCGCTTTATGGCTGCAACAGGATCAAGGGTAAGTGAGTTAATTCAAATCAAAGTCGAGCATATTAACATTGGTTATTTAGATCTTTATTCTAAAGGTGGAAAATTAAGACGAATTTATATTCCTCAAGCATTGCAACAAGAATGCCAAATATGGCTAAAACAGACAAATAAAATTTCTGGGTTTATTTTTCTGAATAAATATGGCGAGCGTATTACCACTCGTGGTATTGCTGGGCAATTAAAAATTCTAGCAAAAAGGTATAAGCTTGATCCAAAAGTTGTTTATCCTCACTCATTTCGTCATCGCTTTGCTAAAAGTTTTTTAGAGCATTTTAATGATATTGCCTTTTTAGCTGATTTAATGGGACACGAAAGTATTGAAACCACCAGAATTTATTTAAGAAAAACAGCAACAGAGCAACAAGCCATAATTAATAAAATTATTGATTGGTAAAAATAAAGCTCCCCTTGTTAAGGGGAGATTTTTAAGCGGTTAAGTATGAGATAAATTTTGCAAAGTAGAGAATAAAGTTTCTATTTTTTCTACAATGCATTTTTGTTCATTAAGCGGAGGAAGTGGAAACAGATAATTTACAATTTTTTCCTTAGATATATTTGGTTGTCCGCTACCTTCGCTACGTTTTTGTAATTCCGTTTTTTGCGACATTAAATAATAAAACAGATATTTATTATAAATTCCTGTATACGGAATACACGCACAACATGCCTGATTTGTAGTTGCTTCAATATTTAATATGCCTAATTTACCTATTGTTGCACCATACATTGCAATTAAAACTGAACCGACAGGATTTAATTTTACAGATGTTTTTTCTATAGCTAACTCTGTAATATATTCTGGGATTTCAGTAATTATCCCATCATTTAAATCACCCGTTTTCAGCCAAGGAATTGTACCATTTTCATAATATTTAGGCTTATGGCGATTAGGTGTTGCTCCCGCTCCCCAATTACCAATTTCCCCCAACCTCACCCAACACCAATTTTCAGGTATCTCAAACGGTACTTCATCGGCAATACAACGCTCTTCACCGTTAATAATCTCATAAGGCAAATTATCACGAAGGATAATTTCTGATACCACTTTTGGTTTTTTCAGTTTTTTCTCGGCAATTAGGCGTAATTTCTCCGCTTTTATCCGCTCAATCAATACCAAAGCAGGCTCATCATTCGGATCTTGCTTAGTTAATTTCCCTTGAATTGCCGCCTGTAAAATCGACTTTTTCAACTGCTCAGGAAACTGCTGATGAAGTGCGGTCAGTTTTTCTTCTTTTTCTGCATATTGCTCAATATAAGGCAGTAATTCTTCAATTTTCGCCACGATACGTTTTTGTTCGTTGAGTGGGGGGATTGCTATTGGCAAATTATATAATTTATCATCATTGATTGCAGGATAAGCAACACCTACCATTTCTTGATTAACAAAATCAGTAAATACAGAGCTTAATAAATAGTAAAATAAATATTTATGATAAAAATTGGTAAATACATTCATTACGGCAAATGCTGTACTTGCTATTGGCTCATATTGGAAATCTTGTTCTAATATACAAATATTTTGTAAATAAGGACGAACAGTTGAGTATAAAATAGAATTTTTCTGAACAATCTTTCTTGCCCTAGATGGAGCCTGATCTGGTGCTAAAATATTTTCTAAGCTATTTAATTTATGGATTTTATTATTTATAAGACCTACATCTATGTAAAAAAAACGCTCATTAGGTGTTTTTTGCCCTAAATTAAAAATAATATTCCCCAATTTTTCAATTTCCCAACTCTCAGGGATTTCAAAGGGAAAATCTTGCAACTCGGTTGAAGGAAGATTATCGGTAGTTTTTATAACCAAATCATCTACTATCTTATCAATCGGCTATAAAACCAATCAAAAAAGTATGTTATTTTAGGAGCAGGACTACGTCTAACGCATTTATCGCGAAAGGGAAAGCTATGAAATTACAACAACTGATTAAAACTCATCACCTTGGTTTACTGTTTCAACAAGGTAAATTTGGTATTGAAAAAGAAAGCCAACGCATTGATAATAAAGGGAATATTGTTACTACCGCCCATCCTAGCGTTTTTGGTAACCGCAGTTATCATCCCTATATTCAAACCGATTTTGCAGAAAGTCAGTTAGAACTTATCACACCGCCAAACGATAAATTGGAAGACACATATCGTTGGCTATCGGCTATTCACGAGGTAACGTTACGTTCGTTGCCCGATGATGAATATATTTTCCCATTCAGTATGCCTGCCGGTTTACCACCGGAATCCGAGATCAAAGAAGCACAATTAGATAACGAATGGGATGTGAAATATCGTGAACACCTTTCTGCCATTTATGGCAAATACAAGCAAATGGTGAGCGGTATTCACTATAATTTCCAAATTTCCGAAGAATTTGTCGAAAGCGCATTTGCATTACAAACGGAATACCCCAATAAAATTGCGTTCCGCAATGCGCTATATATGAAATTAGCCAATAACTTTTTACGTTATCAATGGATTTTAGTTTATTTGCTTGCCGCAACCCCAACTGTAGAAGCGCAATATTTCGGTAAAAACTCACCGCTTGCAGAAGGGCAATTAGTACGTAGTTTACGTTCTAGCCCGTATGGCTATGTCAATGCCCCTCATGTGGTGATCAATCATGATAGCCTGCAACAATATGTCGAATCGCTAGAACATTTTGTAGCAACCGGTGATTTATTAGCGGAAAAAGAATTCTATTCGAACGTACGTTTACGCGGTGCGAAAAAAGCACGTGAATTGCTTGAGAAAGGGGTTAAATATGCGGAATTCCGTTTATTTGATCTCAATCCGCTTTCACCTTACGGTATTGAACTTGCCGATGCCAAATTTATTCATCTGTTCTTACTTGCGATGTTATGGATGGATGAAACAAGCGGTCAAAAAGAAGTCGAACTTGGCACACAAAAATTATATCAAGTCGCACTTGAAGATCCTCATTCGCACACTGCGTTCCAAGCGGAAGGTGAAGCGATCCTTAACCTGATGCTGGCAATGCTGGATGATCTTTCTGTACCACAAAACGAGAAAGATTTATTACAACAAAAACTGGCACAATTTGCTGATCCGAGCCAAACGGTAAACGGTCGTTTATTAGCTGCAGTTGAACAAGCCGGCGGCTATAAAGCACTCGGTGCACAACTTGCTCAACAATATAAAGCGCAAGCATTCGAGCGTTTTTATGCGATTTCCGCTTTCGATAATATGGAGCTTTCTACACAGGCTTTGTTATTTGATGCAATCCAACAAGGCTTACAGATCGAATTGCTTGATGAAAACGATCAGTTCCTCGCACTCAAATTCGGCGATCATCTCGAATATGTGAAAAACGGCAATATGACCAGTCACGATCAGTATATTTCTCCATTAATTATGGAAAATAAAGTCGTGACCAAAAAAGTATTGGCGAAAGCCGGTTTTAATGTGCCGAAAAGCGTTGAATTTACCTCGGTAGAACAAGCGGTGGCACACTATCCGTTATTTGAAGGTAAAGCGGTGGTAATTAAGCCGAAATCAACTAATTACGGCTTAGGTATTACAATTTTCCAGCAAGGCGTGACGGATAAAGCCGATTTTGCCAAAGCGATTGAAATTGCGTTCCGTGAAGATAAAGAAGTGATGGTGGAAGACTATTTAGTCGGCACCGAATACCGTTTCTTTGTGTTAGGCGATGAAACACTGGCGGTATTGTTACGTGTGCCGGCGAATGTAAAAGGTGATGGCATACATACGGTGCGTGAATTGGTGGAAGCGAAAAACAGTGATCCTCTACGAGGCGATGGCTCTCGTTCGCCATTGAAGAAAATCGCCCTCGGTGACATCGAATTGCTTCAGCTTAAAGAGCAAGGTTTAACGCCTGATTCGATTCCGGCTGACGGGCAAATCGTACAATTACGTGCCAACTCTAATATTAGTACCGGCGGCGACTCAATCGATATGACCGATCAAATGCACGACAGTTATAAACAATTAGCGGTTGGTATTGCCAAAGCGATGGGAGCAAAAGTCTGCGGTGTGGATTTAATCATTCCGGATTTGACCAAAGCCGCCGAGCCGTCTCTGCGTTCATGGGGTGTGATTGAAGCAAACTTTAACCCGATGATGATGATGCATATTTTCCCTTACCAAGGAAAATCTCGCCGTTTAACCAAAGCCGTGTTAAAAATGCTGTTCCCTGAACTGCCTTAATAACAATCAAGCGGTCGAATTTGCAAAATTTTCTGCAAATTTGACCGCTTGTAACATGATAGATATCGCTAAAATAGTGAAAAGTAAGGGTTAATACTTTACTAATTGCGAATTTAAGATATACGGCTTTAATAACAATAAAATATTGAAAAAGTGTTTCAAACGTTCTTCTTGCCCTTCTTCTTGCATCAGAATTTCTCCGCCGATTGTCATCTCTTGACGCGCTAAATTTTTCGCTGTTTCCGCATAACTTTCTAATAATTGGAATTCCTGTGCATCACATTGGCTAAGAATAGCCAACATATCACGATCTTTTTCACTAAACTTCCCATTCGTCGGATTCATTAAGCCCATTTCTACAAATTCATCTAGTTCAACTTCAGTAATACCGAATTCCGAACAAATCTCACTCGCTAACAAATGAGCATCTTCCATACCATTTAGAATATCTAACGATCCCATTAAGCTTTTATAAGGATTATTCAGATCAAAATCCGGCTGGGCAAATACGGTTTTGATCTGTGAAATCGTTGCGTTGAAATTCGTTTGGAGATATTTAATAAATTCAATTAATTGGATATTGCTTTCATCATATAAATGAAAGTTCGGCTTGTCTTTCAACGGCTCCGGTAATAACCCCTCTTTAATATAATAAAGAATGGTTGATTTAGGCGTGTTAGTTAATTTGGAAAGATCGTTCATCTTCAACATAATAAGTTCCTTCGGATCCAATTTCGGATCTATTTTAGACAATCTATTCAAAAGCGTAAAGTTTTAGTATTCACTATTTAGCTAAAAATGGCATTTTATTACAATAAAATACACTTTTTCTCTATAAGACTATTTTTTAATAAGTTAGTTTATGGCACAATACTATTACTTTATTGTACTACTTCAATAGGATATTTTATGCAAAAACAGCCAACACTTTTTGGTGGCGCTTGTATCATCGCCGGTGTCTGCGTAGGTGCAGGTATGCTTGGACTCCCGACTTCCGGTGCGGGAGCTTGGACAATGTGGTCTATTCTTGCACTGGCTTTCACCATGATTGTGATGACATTTTCCGGCTGGTTATTACTTGACGTCTATAAAAACTACGACCTACGCGCGTCTTTCAATACCGTTACCAAAGACTTATTAGGTAATAAAATTAATGCGTTAAATAACCTTGCGGTCTATTTTGTCGGTGGGATTTTACTTTACGCTTACACAACCGCTTCCGGTGGGATTTTAGAAAATCTCACCAAATCGGTGATTGATTTCGGTGAATTCAGTTCACGTGTTTGGTCGGTACTATTCGTGCTGATTTTCTCGTTCTTTGTATGGCACTCTACTCGCTTGGTAGATCGCATTTCGGTGCTATTAATTATCTTTATGGCACTTTCCTTTGCGTTCAGTATCTCGGGTCTGGTCAGTAATATTGATAGCAATATTTTATTCGACCAGCAAAATGAGAGCGGAGAATATGCCAAATACGCATTAGCGATGCTGCCGGTTGCACTAACCTCTTTCGGCTACCACCACTCAGTCTCTTCAATGCGTGCTTATTACGGTGAAGTGAAAAAAGCAAAATATGCGATTGCCGGCGGAACTTTTATTGCGTTAGTGCTTTATTTACTGTGGGTGATCAGCATTTTCGGCAATTTACCGCGTGCGCAATTTGCACCGGTGATTGCAAGTAACGGTGATTTAGACGTGTTACTCAATACGATTGGTGAAGTAGTGCAGTCGCCGTATGTGAAACAAGCGATCAATGCCTTTTCTATGGCGGCAATTCTGTCTTCTTTTATCGGAGTTGGGCTAGGTACGTTTGACTTCTTGGCGGATTTCTTCAAATTTGACAACAGCAAATTAGGCAGAAGCAAAGCATGGGCAGTAACTTTCTTACCTCCACTAGTATTCTCATTACTTTCACCGCTCGGCTTTTTAAAAGCAATTGGTTACGCAGGTGCGGTGGCAACCCTTTGGACTTGTATGATTCCGGCGCTATTAGCCTATAAAGCGAAAAAAGGTAATCTGGTTATGATTGGATTGGTATTCTTATTCGGTGTTTGTACTGCGGTGTTCCATTTCCTTTCAATGTACGAAATGTTACCAATGTTTAAAGGCTAAACCATTTATTTCTAACCACAGAAAACAAAAAATAAGGGGCAACCAATATTGCCCCTTTGTCTTTTTATCTGACCGCCATTTGGAATAATACCACTTCCGCCTGACAACTAAATTCAATCCGCATTTGCATTAAAAACCCATCTTCAATCGGGCTAATGCTATGCTGAATAACACAAGCCTCGGTTTCCACCGATTTTGCCTTTTCCGTGAAAAATTCGACCGCTTGTTGCGCTTGCGCTTCACTATCGTACACCGCTTCAAAGGCGATTTGGCGATCGCTATTATCCAACATTGAATCGCCTTTCAGCTTACACATATTATGTGCTTCCGCCGCTTTTTGTTGCATAGTTTTGTGCATAAAATTTTCCTCTCTACCTTTAATACAAACCGAGGTTTGTACTCCTAATTAATAAAGTTTGTGTAATAAATAGATCATAGTCTAATTAGGAGTAAAATCCAAATAACTCATCCAACTTACCCATAAGGAGTGAATATGCAACACGTTAATCTTAGCCCGACACTTACCTTTAGTCGTCTTATTCAAGGTTTTTGGCGTTTGGATAAATGGCAACAGACCCCACAACAAACTTTAGCGTTTATTGAACAGTTATTGGAACTTGGTATTGATACCTTTGATCATGCGGCTTGTTACGGTGGTTTTACAACCGAAGAATCTTTCGGGAAAGCTCTCACATTAAATAAATCATTGCGTGACAAAATGACCTTAGTGACCAAATGTGGCATTTTGTACCCTAATAAAGCCCTACCGGAAATGAAAAGCCATCATTACGATAACAGCTATCGTCATATTATTTGGTCGGCGGAACGTTCTCTGCAAAAATTACATACGGAACAACTTGATTTATTATTGATTCACCGCCTTTCGCCTTGTGCCGATCCGGAACAAATCGCACAAGCGTTTGACCAACTTTATCAGGAAGGTAAAGTCAAGAATTTCGGCGTATCCAATTATACGCCGGCTAAATTCTCAATGTTGCAATCTTATGTCAATCAACCGTTAGTGACCAACCAAATTGAAATTTCGCCGTTACATTTAAAACCGTTTGATGACGGCAGTTTAGATTTCTTACTGGAAAAACGAATTAAACCGATGGCGTGGTCACCGTTTGCCGGTGGACGTTTGTTTGATCCATTAGACGAAAGAGGCGCAAGAGTTTCTCAAGCTTTATTGGAAATCGGCGAACAAAAAGGCGAAAGTCGTTTAGAAGTATTGGCATTGGCTTGGTTATTAGCCCATCCGGCAAAAATTATGCCGATTTTAGGTTCGGGTAAAATTGAAAGAGTGCGTAGTGCAAGCGATGCGTTACAGCTTTCGTTTAGTGAAGAAGAGTGGATTAAAGTTTATGTCGCCGCCCAAGGCTTTGATATTCCGTAGATAAGCAAGCGGTCGGATTTTGCTAAAAACTCACAAAATCCGACCGCTTGAAATTATTTATACATCGATTCAATCTGCTTACGATAACGTTCTAAAATTACTTTACGGCGTAATTTTAACGTCGGTGTAATTTCTTCCATTTTTACGCTGAACGCTTGCGGCAACAGAGTAAATTTCTTGATTTGTTCAAAGTGTGCCAACTCTTTTTGTAATTCATTGATACGCTTTTCAAATAACTGCACAATTTCCGAATGTTTAACCAATTCCATCCGGTCTTGATATTTGATATTTAGCTGTTTAGCGTATTCTTCAAGGCTTTCAAAACACGGAACGATTAAAGCGGAAACGTATTTCTTCGCATCGGCAATAATCGCAATTTGCTCGATAAATTTATCTTTACCGATTTTGCCTTCGATATATTGCGGTGCAATATATTTGCCGTTTGAAGTTTTCATTAGTTCTTTGATACGGTCAGTAATATATAAATTACCTTGCGCATCAAATTCACCGGCATCACCGGTTTTTAAGAAGCCATCTTCGGTAAAGGCAAGAGTCGTTTCTTCCGGGCGTTTGTAGTAGCCACGCATGACCATTCCGCCACGGACGAGAATCTCATTATTTTCACCGATTTTTACTTCAGCATTTGGCATTAAACGCCCGATTGAGTTCGGTTCAAATTGCTCGTCCGCCCAACAAGAAACGGTGGCGGTGGTTTCGGTCATACCGTAGCCCAATTTGATATTCACACCGATTGCTTGGAAAAATTTCCCAATGGTAGGCTCTAATTTTGCACCACCGCACGGCATCATACGGATTCGTCCGCCTAATAAGGCACGTAATTTATTTAATACCAATTTATCCGCTAATTTATAGGATAACGTATTTTTCTGTTTTTTCTCGCCGACCGAAATCGCCCATTTAAATAATGCTCTGCGGTGAACCGGGGCTTTGTTCACTTTATCCCAAATCGCACTATACATTTTTTCATATAAGCGAGGCACTGCACACATTAAAGTCGGTTTCACTTCATTTAATGCATTACGTACTTCGTTAGTATCTTCCAAATAACACACCGTTGCACCGCGATAAAGTACATAAGCCACCCAAGCTCGTTCAAAAATATGTGAAAACGGCAGGAAAGATAATGAAACGTCATTTTCATCAATTTTCGGCAAGGCTAAATCGTGGGCGTGTAGCTGATGTGCAATATTGGCATAATCTAACATGACTCCTTTCGGCTCGCCGGTTGTACCGGAGGTATAAATGAGAGTAAATAAATCCGAAAGGTTTTTATCAGCAAGACGCTGGCTTAATTCTTCTTGTTTATCTTGAGAAGCATAGGCAAGAAAATCTTGCCAGTTTTCGACTTTGGTATGGGTAAGCGGTCGAATTTGACTGATTTCTTGCGATTTCATACACACGATTTTTTCCAGTAACGGGCAATTATCCGCTACTTCTAAAGCCGCTTCCAGTTGCTCGTGATCGCCGACAAACAGAATACGAATATCCGCATGATTAAGGATAAATTCCGCTTGTTTAGCGGTATTGGTTGCGTAAATCGGCACGGTTACCGCACGGATTTGTAATGCGCCGAAATCGGCAATGGTCCATTGCGGCATATTATGCGCAAAAATAGCGATTTTTTGCTGTACTTCAATACCGTGAGCTAAGAGTGCGAGAGAGAATTGATCAACGGACTGTTGGAAAGATTGCCATGAAATATCTTGCCAAATTTGCTGTGCTTTATAACGTAAAGCGGTTCTGGTAGCGAATTGTTCGGCACGTCGGCGTACTTGGTCAATAAGGTGGTAATTCGGTTGATTAGTCATATTAAGTTATTCGTTATTATTTCGGCTTACAACTGTTCGCTAATATAAAATGTAATACCTTAAAATGCTAGTAATTTGTGTACGGCTGTGCGCTGAAATAGTGAGTTTGCTCAAAAAGCAAGCGGTCAAATTTTCAGATAAATTTGCAACATTTCCGAAAAATCCGACCGCTTGTCTTTTTTAATTTTCTAACGCTAAAACCCGATCTACACGCTGCTTAATTTGTGCATAGAGCTGCGGTTCGTTACGCAATGTTTTTCCGTAAGAAGGCAACATTTGTACGAGTTTGGTTTGCCACTGAGGTAACTCGCTCGCAAAACATGCGACTAACACGTCTAACATCGCTTTTACCGAAGTTGAAGCCCCCGGCGAAGCACCTAATAATGCGGCGAGCGAACCGTCTTCCGCACGAATCACCTCGGTACCGAAACGCATTTCTCCGCCTTTAATGACTTGTACTCGCTGTCCCGCCACTAAAACGTCCCAGTCTTCGTCTTTTGCATCCGGTATAAACTCACGCAAATCCGCCATACGCTGTGACTTAGTGAGCATAGCTTGCTTCATTAAATAATGGGCTAGCGGTAAATTTTTAATACCGGCTTTGGTTACGGAACAAAAATTACTCGGGGTAACTGAAGTCGGAAGATCTAGAACACTACCCTGTTTTAGAAATTTCAATGTAAAGCCGGCGAAAGGTCCGAATAATAGCGACTGTTTACCTTCAATAAAACGGGTATCCAAATGAGGTACCGACATCGGCGGCGCACCTAATTTCGCTTTACCATAAACTTTCGCATTATGTTTAGCTATCACTTCCGGATTATTACACACCATAAATAAACCGCTTACCGGAAAACCGCCGACATTTTTACCGTCGGTGATGCCGGATTTTTGCAGTAAAGGCAACGCACCGCCGCCACCGCCGATAAACACGAATTTACTACGATGCACTCGCTTTTGACCTTGCTGATCTACAACGGTTAGTTTCCACTCGCCGTTCGCTAAACGTTGTATATTTTTAACCGTATTATTTAAATTTAACTCCGCTTTTTGCTTCACTAAATAATCAAACAATTTTCGAGTCAGCTCACCGAAGTTTACATCCGTTCCGTATGAGATATAGCTTGCGGCTAACGTTTCATTCGCCTTACGGTTTTGCATCATCAACGGCATCCATTGCGCAAGTTGTTGATGATCTCGACTGAACTGCATACCGGCAAATAAATGACTTTTCGCTAAATTCTGATAACGCTTTTGTAAAAACTGCGCATTTTGTTCGCCTTGAACAAAACTGATATGCGGAATACGGTGAATAAATTCCCTCGGCTGTTGGATTTTACCCGCTTCAACCAAATAGCTCCAAAGTTGCAACGAAAGCTGGAAATCTTCACAGATTTTAACGGCACGCTCGACCGAAACTTCGCCGTTTGCTTTCTGTTCGGTATAATTTAGCTCGCATAATGCAGAATGTCCGGTTCCGGCATTATTCCATTCATTTGAACTTTCTAAACCGACTGCCGAAAGCTTTTCAAAAATCGCAAGACTTTTTTCCGGTGCCAATTCGGTTAAAAATGCGCCGAGCGTTCCACTCATAATCCCTGCACCAATCAGCGTTACATCAGAATAACTTTCTAAAGCAGAGCTAGAATCTTGCATAATGTTCCCTTTTATTGTGTTAATTTTTTGTGAAATTATATCGTGAATAGATTAACATAAGTGTGAACAAGATCACATTTTTAGCACAATTCACTAAATTCGCTTGATTAATGATAACGCCCTTTAAAAGAATTTACCGCTGCAATCAGAAAAAATAAACCGAACAGAAAATCACCGAAACCGTAGCTGGCAAAGAAACAGAACATCAACATGGATTGACCGGCTAACACGTCCAATTTTTCCGGTGTGGTTGCCAGCCAATATAACCATGCGCCAGCATATAGCATTTTTTCCAAACAAAAGACTACGACTAAATAAGGTACGTTCCAAAACGAACGAGCAACCGATAGGTAAGCTAATCCCCATAAAATAATCGCAATTTGCCCTAACCATGAAAACACAATAGGGTCGTTTTCCATCAAGGTTCGATCGGTAAAGAATTGGGTAAAACCTAAAATACCGACTAAATTATAAATTCCGGCTAAAATAAATCCTTGAGTGGCGGATTGCCGACTTAACATAAATACTCCTTCTTTATTACTTGTGACGATTGCTTTCAACAACGTTTTACGGTTGAAACTTCATATCGGTATTTTATAACAACATCTTCTTTCGATTCAAAATTTCAACAGGATAAAATATGCTTTTATATTAGTAAAGGTGCTTGGTTTATCCCTTGTTGCCTCTCTCACATAGAAATAAAGCGCATATATTTTCCGTACCGTGATAAATAAACGTGATTGTTTCAGTATGAACTATCGAACTTGACGATAGACATCTTGTCACACAAGATAATCCTATCTATTGATCATTTGGAGTATATATGAAATTAATTACCAAGATTTTGGCTATTACCGCATTATCCGTTTCTATTTCCGCAAACGCTTTAACCCGTTCTCAGCATGATACCGCCGTCGGAGCGGTTATTGGCGGAGTTGCCGGAGCCGTAATGGGTAACGATATTCCTTCTACGGTTGCAGGTGCTGCTTTAGGCGGAGTGGTAGGCAGTCAATGGAATGCTGGCAAACTGGAAAACAATAACCGTCATCACAAATATAGAAAAATACATCGTGACGACCGACGTAAATATCACAAAAAAGTACGTCACTCACATCGCTATTATGATAACGGATGGCATAAAGGTCGCTATAAACACCGCGATTAGGTAAAATATCATACCATCCGATACTTTTGAAAAAATCATTATGCCGATGAGCCGTTTAGAGCGTATTTTTCACGCATTACTGTTTGAAACTTTTGCGATCCTTTTTACCCTAATCGGAATGAGTTTACTCACTACTCATCAAACAGGAATACTTACCGGCACTATTGTTTCCATATCTGTGGTAGCGGTAGTTTGGAATATGATTTTCAACACAATATTTGACCGGTTTTTCACCGCACCTCGAGAAACGAGAGGTACAATCTTACGCATTTTTCATACTTTAGCTTTTGAAGGCGGCTTACTCATTTTCACCATTCCTTTAGTCGCTTATATGTTAAATGTAAACTGGTGGGCCGCATTTGTGATGGACATTGGTATGACGATGTTTGTTGTGGTTTATACGTTCTTTTTCAACCTAGTTTATGATCATATTAGAGCTTGGTTCATTACTCGTAAAACGGTTTAAGCGGCTATAAAAAAAGCGGTACGCTTTGCAAAAAATCTTGCAAAACATACCGCTTGGACAAGGACAATCTTTATTTTTTCTTCGCGTATTTGAGCGAGTCAATCGCCACTGCAAGCACGATAATGCCGCCTTTAATAATATATTGCCAGTATGGGTTCACGCCGATATAAGTTAAACCGTAGTTAATTACGGTAAAGATAATCACCCCGGTAACCACACCGATAATCGTACCGACACCACCGGCAAATGAAACGCCACCAACCACACAAGCCGCAATCGCATCCATTTCATACATAAAGCCGAGGTTATTGGTTGCCGAACCGATACGACCCGCTTCTAACATACCGCCGAACGCATAGAACACACCGGATAACATATAAATACCCATTAGGTTAAGCGGGACATTTACCCCTGAAACACGCGCCGCTTCCGGGTTACCGCCGATTGCAAAAATGTTTTTACCAAAACGGGTTTTATTCCAAAGCGTCCACATAATTAATGTAGCAACTACCGCATAAATCGTGATATACGAAAGTTTAAAATCACCGAAACGGAAGAAACCTTGAGCGAAGGTTGAGAAGCTATCGCTAAAACCTGCAATCGGTGAGCCGCCTACCGCATCATAATAAAGCGAGTTGATACCATAGACGATAATCATTGTACCCATGGTGGCAATAAACGGCGTTACATTGAGATACGCAATAACAAAACCGTTTAATAACCCGATAACCGCACCGATTGCACATACGGCAAGAATAACCACCGGAATCGGAATTTCAGCTAAGTTCGGGAAAACTCGGTTCATATTTTCCATCGATTGCATTAAGGTTGCGGTAATTACCGCTGCCAGCCCCACCTGACGACCGGCGGATAAGTCGGTACCTTGCGTTACGATTAAACCGGCAACCCCTAGTGCGATAATTAAACGTACGGAAGATTGCGATAAAATGTTACTGAAGTTACGTAAACTTAAGAAACTCGGGTCTTGTAAGATAATAATGATTAATAAAATTAATAATACAAAATAAATCGCATTTTGTTTGAAAAAATCCATGGTGCGATTCTGTTTTAAAGCGGACATACTTCACTCCTTGCTTTTATAAATATTTTGCAGCAAGCTGCAAGATTTCTTCTTGAGAAGTTTTAGCGGTTTCAACAATGCCCGCCACTTTCCCGTTACTCATCACTAAAATTCGATCGGTTACCCCTAATAATTCCGGCATTTCTGACGAAATCATAATAATACCTTTATCTTTATTGGCTAACTCAAGAATTAATTGGTAAATCTCGAATTTCGCCCCGATATCAATACCTCGGGTCGGTTCGTCTAACATTAAGATTTCCGGTTGAGTTAATAACCAACGTCCGATAATCACTTTTTGCTGGTTACCGCCGGAAAGTGAACCGATACTGGTTTGATGAGACGGTGTTTTCACATTCATCGCATCAATTACCCATTGCGTATCGCTTTTCATTTTTTTAGTGCTGAGTAAACCGAATTTACCTAAATAAGATTTCATATTTGAAATCAACGAGTTAAATTCGATACTTAGGTTTGCGTAAATACCGGTCGAACGACGTTCTTCGGTCACCAACGCAAAACCGTTATTAATCGCTTCAAACGCATTACGGTTGTTTACCTGTTTACCGTTTAAAGTAATAGTACCGTCGGCTTTTTCACGCACACCGAAAATCGTTTCAACAATATCGGTACGTTTTGCACCGACTAAACCGGCGATCCCTAACACTTCGCCTTTACGCAATTCAAAGCTAACGTCTTGAATAGACGGCTGGTTTTTAGCGGTTAAATGTTCTACCACGAGTACGGTTTCTTTCGGCGTATTGGTTTTTTCCGGGAAACGTTGGGTCAGTTCACGGCCTACCATCATCGAAACGATTTGTTCCATCGAGGTATCTTTAATCGCCACCGTATTAACCCATTTACCGTCACGCAAGATAGTAATTTCGTCACAAATTTTGAAGATCTCATCCATTTTGTGCGAGATATAAATAATACCGCAGCCACGATCTTTTAATTTCTGAATGATTTTAAATAAATGTTCGACTTCTTTTTCAGAAAGCGAAGAAGTCGGCTCATCCATAATCACAATTTTGGCGTTGTACGAGAAGGCTTTGGCAATTTCAATCATCTGCATTTGTGATACGGATAATTTCGCCACTTTATCGCGCGGATCGACATCAATATCCAATTCATCAAAAATTGCTTTGGTATCACGGTACATTTTATCGTGATCGACAAACGGTCCTTTTAGCGGATAACGTCCAAGCCAAAGGTTATCCATGACGCTTACTTGTTTTACTAGGTTCAATTCTTGGTGAACCATCGAAATCCCGTTTTCAAGCGCCTCTTTTGAGGTTTTAAAATTAACCGGTTTGCCTAAAAATAAAATTTCGCCTTCATCCTTGGCATAAATTCCGAATAAACATTTGAGCAAGGTGGACTTACCCGCTCCATTTTCACCCATTAAAGCGTGTACGCTATGAGATTTTACGGTTAAGTTAGCTTTATCCAACGCTTTTACGCCCGGAAAAGACTTACTAACATTTGTCATTGTGAGCAGTACTTCACTTGTCATATCTCACTCCATAATACCGACAAAAAAGGCACGAGTAGCCTACTCGTGCCTAATCGAGTTACTTATTTTAAAAATTTATCTAAATTATCTTTATCTACGCCAACATAAGGAATACGTACGACACGGTTCTCAATTTTCCAATTTGTACCTTCATTAGCCGCTTTTCCTTCCGCAAGATTTGCAGCTAATTGCACCACAGCCTGACCTTGACCGGCAGCATCGTTAAGTACCGTACCGGCTAATTCACCTTTTTTGATTAATTGCAACGCTTCAGGTAATGCGTCTACACCAAAGATTGGTAATTTACGTCCGTGTGCTTTAGTAGCTTCTAATGCGCCTAACGCCATACCGTCGTTATTTGAGATAATCATTTCGATATCTTTAGCTTTACCGCTTGATAACCAAGCGTCCACTTTATCTTTCGCTTGTGCCGCATCCCACAATGCCGCATCCATAAAGATTTGTTCGCTTTGGATACCTTTAGCCGCTAAGCCTTCCACTACATATTTAGTACGTGCTTCCGCATCAGGGTGACCCGGTTCGCCTTTTAATAACGCATATTGCACTTTACCGTCTTTATTTAAGTCTAATGCCGGATTCGCTTTCCATTGTTTTGCAATTAAGTCGCCTTGGATTAAGCCTGATTCTTTCGGATCAGTACCTACATAATAAGCTTTATCATAGCTTGCAATCGCTTTTTCACCCGGGTCTTTATTGAAGAATACGATTGGTAAATCTTCGCCTTTCGCTTTATCAATAATAGTTTTTGATGCTGAAGGATCCACTAAGTTAATTGCAAGAGCTTTCACACCTTTAGAAAGTAATACGTCCACTTGGTCGTTTTGAATAGACTGCGTATTTTGTGAGTCATTCATTAATAACTTCACATCTTTTAATTGATTTGCTTCTTTGTCGATTTCTTTACGCATTAACGCCATAAAGTTATCGTCGTATTTATAGATTGTCACACCGATACGTGTTTCGGCTTGTGCGGTGCTAATACCTGCGCCTAATGCAATTGATAATGCCAATGTGCTTAATACTGTTTTTTTCATAGAGTTATCCTCGTGATCGAAATGATTTAGGGCTTCACTTGATATAAGTGATTGCATAATAAGGATACTAAATTTATGAAATAAATACTGTGATCATTTTCACAAATCTAACAAAATGAAGTAAATAACTCAAAAGTCACAAAGTAATTATGGAATTTTACTTCGTATGGAGGGAAATTATATAATAGAATAAATAAAAAAACCGAATCCTGATAAACAGAATTCGGTTTTCTTTTATAAAGTTCTAAAACTCACTATATTACATAGTTACGTTTTTAGCACCTTGTACTTGAACTTCAACACGACGATCCGGTGCTAAGCAAGCGATTAACGCTTTACGACCTTTAACTGCGTCACATGTTGCACCAGTTACTGGGTTTGCTTCACCATAACCTACTGCAGTTACGTTTGCAGGGTTTTGACCTTTAGAAACTAAGTAGTTAGCTACTGTTTCAGCACGACGTTGTGAAAGTTTTAAGTTTGAAGCTTCTTTACCGATACGGTCTGTATAACCGTTCACTTGGATAGCAGGAGTTGCTAAACCTAAGTTAGCGATTTCAGTGTTAGCCGCATCTAAAGCTGTTGCTGCAGCCGGTTTTAAGCTTGATTTACCGAAATCAAATAAAACGTCTGAGCTGAATGCGAAGTTTTTAGTAACCATTTCAGGTGCCGCTTCAACCGGAGCTGCGCCTTGACCGAAACGATATGATAAACCTGCAGTTACAGAGTGGATATCCGGAGCATATTGGAAGCTCACATCTTGTTTATCCGCACGAACTAAAGATTTATTGTAGTTACCCGCTTTGTTTAAATATTGGTATTCAATACGTGCCGCTAATTCAGGAAGAATTGCATACTCAACACCCGCACCTAAGATTGTAGATGCTTTTAATTTGTGAGTTTTTTCTGTTGGTGCATTAGTATTTTCTGCGCCATATACTTTATAGTCATTACGAACAACCGCAACACCTACTTTACCGTAAACGTCTAAGTTAGGTAATACTTCGTAGCTTGGTTTTAATGCTAAATTGAAACCGTGAGCAGAATGTTTTAATTTACGGAACTCTTCTACATTACCACGAACACGACCGTAGTAATCGTAACCTAATTCAGTTGCTAAACCGAAGTTGTTTTGGTTTAAGATTTGGTAACCGCCGAATACGCCGTAAGTTACTGAGTTACGGTTGATACCGAAACCTTTACCCTGATTACCAACAGTAGAATAACGGCTATCGTTTTCATATTTGTTGTTGAATTGACGAACACCTTCGTGGAAAGTAGACCAACCCACTTTCGCACCTGCGTAGAAAGTATTTTGTTGTGGAGCTGCTTGAGCTACTGCTGCAGCTGATAATACTGCTAAAGCAACTAATGATTTTTTCATTTTGATGATCCTCTAAATTGTCATCGATTAATAAAACAAAATCACTCCAGCACCGCTTATGGCACCAAAGTTTTGATTTAATGCTCTCGTCTCACTAGAGAAAAAAGAGAGTTAATTATCAAGGATAAAAAGCAAAACTACAATCAATTTGTAATTTCGAACTTTCCAGTCCTAATATTACATTCTTGTTCTTCTAATTCAAACGAGCAAGAATTCTTATTATTATCCGAGTTCGAATTTATAAAATCAAGAACTATAACAATGTAAAAATGTAATAAAGTGTATAGAAAAGTCTATTTTTCAATCAAATTATAATTCAAATATTCTTTTTCCTCTTTCATTTTCAATATTGATAAATCTTGTTAATATCCGCATTACTCGAATTTACTTTCTGTCCTATAAGAATAAAAAATATGCTACCACAACTCTCAAAAATCCCGGCTTTGAATCCGACGGTAACTCATTTTCTTGAGGAACTCAAGCAACAACATTTTAGCGGTGATATTGCTTCCAGTTATGCGGAGCGTCTTTCTTTAGCCACCGATAACAGCGTCTATCAACAGTTGCCGCAAGCGATTTTATTTCCTAAATCGGTTTCCGATGTGGTGATTTTAACGAAATTAGCACAAAGTCCTCACTTCCAACATCTCACTTTTACCCCTCGAGGCGGTGGCACAGGTACGAACGGACAATCGCTGAATAACAATATTATTGTCGATCTCTCCCGCCATCTGAATCAAATCCTCGAATTAAATGTAGAAGAACGTTGGGTGCGGGTGCAAGCCGGAGTGGTTAAAGATCAGCTTAATCAATTCTTAAAACCACACGGCTTATTTTTCTCTCCTGAACTTTCTACCAGTAACCGCGCGACCTTAGGCGGTATGATTAACACCGACGCTTCCGGGCAGGGCTCACTGCAATACGGCAAAACTTCCGATCATGTTTTAGCTATTAAATCGGTATTGATGAACGGCGAAGTGTTGGAAACACAAGCGGTCAAATCTTGCGATTTTTTTGCAGAAATCAACTGCTTGAATTTAACCGCTACCGGCAAACAGCTACATCGTGAAATTTTTAGCCGTTGTCGTGAGTTACGCTCGACCGTACTTGCCGAGTTACCGCAACTCAACCGTTTTTTAACTGGTTACGATTTAAAAAATGTATTCAACGCAGACGAGAGCGAGTTTAATTTGACTCGTATTCTAACCGGCTCGGAAGGCTCGCTTGCTTTTATTTGCGAGGCGAAACTCAATTTACTGCCGCTGCCGAAATTCCGTACCTTAATTAACATTAAATATAATTCGTTTGATGCGGCATTGCGTTCTGCGCCGTTTATGCTGAAAGCCAATGCGCTTTCGGTTGAAACGGTCGATTCTAAAGTGCTGAATTTAGCTAAACAGGACATAATTTGGCATTCGGTGTCCGATTTATTGACCGAAGATCCGAATAACCCGATTCTCGGTATTAATATTGTGGAATATGCCGGCAGTGATCAGACACTAATAGAACAACAAGTCGCAGACCTCATTAAAGCGTTAGATAAAAAACTGGCTGATTCAACCGGCGGTATTATCGGCTATCAAATTTGCAACGATATTGCCTCCATCGAAAAAATTTATGCAATGCGTAAAAAAGCGGTCGGTCTATTGGGAAATGCTAAAGGCTGGGCGAAGCCGATTGCGTTTGTGGAAGACACCTGTGTGCCGCCGGAGCATCTAGCCGATTACATCGCCGAGTTCCGCCAATTATTAGATGATCACGGTTTGGAATACGGTATGTTCGGTCACGTGGATGCCGGTGTGTTACACGTTCGCCCCTCATTAGATTTAACCGACCGTGCGCAAGTACAAAAATTTAAAGCGATTTCCGATCAAGTGGTTGAACTTACCGCAAAATATGGCGGTTTAATTTGGGGTGAGCATGGCAAAGGTATGCGTTCGGTGTATGGCGAGAAATTCTTTGGCGAAACATTATGGCGAGAATTACGTTATATCAAACAGCTGTTTGACCCGCAAAACCGCTTGAATCCGGGCAAAATTTGTACACCGCTTAACAGTAATGCGGCGCTTTACCCGATCGACTCATCAATGCGTGCCGATTTTGATCGCCAAATTCCAATTCAAGTGCGTGAAGAATTTAAAGGGGCGATGAACTGTAACGGTAACGGGCTGTGCTTTAACTTTGATGTACATAGTACGATGTGTCCATCAATGAAAGTATCGGGTAACCGCCTTTATTCACCGAAAGGGCGTGCGACTTTGATTCGAGAATGGCTCAGATTACTTGCCGAACAAAACGTATCGCCGGACGATTTGATCTTTAAATCGCGTAAACAAGCGGTCAAATTAACCGATTTTGTTGCAAAAATTCGCAACACGCTGAATAAACAGAAAGAATATGATTTTTCGCACGAAGTAAAAGCGGCAATGGATACTTGCCTTGCCTGTAAAGCCTGTGCCAGCCAATGTCCGATCAAAATTGATGTGCCGACGTTTAGATCGCTGTTTAATGAGCTGTACCATAGCCGTTATTTGCGTCCGGCAAAAGATTATCTGGTTTCCAATCTTGAATTTGTTGCGCCGATGATGGCGAAAGCACCGAAGTTTTTTAACTTTTTCAGTCGTTCAAAATTAGTGGAAACGCTGGCGAACAAAACGATCGGCATGACTTATTTACCGGCGCTTTCCGTACCGAACTTGCAGCAACAGTTAGTTGAGATTGGTTATCAGGGCGTGACTTTAGAGGCTTTGGAAGCACAAGTAAGCGGTCAAAAATCAGCGGAATTTTGCAAAACCGTGCTGGTGGTGCAAGACCCGTTTACTTCGTTCTATGATGCGAAAGTGGTGGCGGATTTTGTACGGTTACTACAAAAACTCGGTTTTCGTCCGGTTGTGTTACCGTTTAAACCGAGCGGTAAGGCGCAACATATCAAGGGTTTTTTAAGTAAGTTTGCTAAAACTGCACGCAATCAGGCGGAATTTCTCAATCGTGTCGCTCAACTCGGCTTACCGATGGTGGCGGTAGATCCTGCTCTGACCTTAGTTTACCGTGACGAATATCGTGATATCTTAAAAGCAGCGCGCGGTGATTTCAAAGTGCAACTGGCTCACGAATGGCTACGAGATGTGATTCAAGCCGGTGAACTGGAACATTGCAAAAAATCAGTAAATTTTAACCGCTTGAGCTGGCATTTATTCGCACACTGTACCGAAACGACCGAATTGCCGAATGCGCAGAAAGAGTGGCAAGCGATTTTTGCCCATTTCGGTGAACAGTTGGTGAATGAAAATGTCGGTTGTTGCGGCATGGCGGGTACATTCGGACACGAAACCAAACACCTTGAAATGTCGACAGCGATTTATCAGCAATCGTGGCAAATTAAATTGAAAAATAAACCGCTTGACCGTTGCTTAGCGACCGGCTATTCCTGTCGTTCGCAAGTAAAACGTTTTGAGCATTATTCGGTTAAACACCCGATTCAGGCATTGCTTGAGGTGGTGTAGATTTTAAATCTTCTGTATATCCCTCACCCCTTGTGGGAGAGGGATAGATTTTTCTTCGTTCAGAAGAAAAATCAGGGAGAGGGGGAATCGTGGAAGAACTAGGCGTATTTTCCCCTCTCTCTGCAAAAAATTACCTAACGTAATTTTTTCGCTGTCTCTCTCCCACAAGGGGAGAGAGTGATTATATTTAACAAAACTTTTTCTTCTATAAAGAGTACTGGGAAAGATTTTTCATAAAGGAAACATAATGACCATTTGGAAGCAAACAGCAACTTGTGAACAATTAAACGCACTTAGCCAAAAATCGGCGGTAGCACACTTAGGTATCGAATTTACCGCAATCGGTGAGGATTGGATTGAAGCGCAACTTATGGTGGACGAACGTACCCAGCAGCCGTTCGGCGTATTGCATGGCGGCGTGTCAGCCGCTTTAGCGGAAACCACTGCCAATGCCGGTGCGTTAATGGTGTGTGAAGCGCATCAAATTGCGGTCGGAATGGAACTGAATATCAGTCATTTAAAATCAGTGCCGGCTGGCACAAAGGCGATTGCACGTGCAACACCGCTTAAATTAGGGCGTGAAGTGCAGGTGTGGAATATCGAGATTAAAGACGAACAAGGCAATCTTTGCGCCGTGGCTCGTCTTTCAACCAAAACCTTAGATAAACGTTAGTTTCCCCTCAAACAAGCGGACGAATTTGATCAACTTTTTACAAAATTCTTGATAAATCCGACCGCTATTCGCAAAAGGCGGTTGGATCTAGTGCCAACCTATTATAAAATGCCTTTCTTTTTATCTGTCCTTAACCCAAGAGAAACTCAATATGAATTCAAATCGTAGTTTACTGGTAATGGGTTTGTTATTAGTGTCTTTTTTAATTTTTACGCAATGGCAGCAAGATTTTAATCCTGAAATCCAAGCGCAAAAACAAGCACAACAACAAGCTCAAGTTGCATCACAATCAAGCGACGTGCCTGCCGCATCTAACGCAAATACCGTTATTGCGGAAAATGCAACCCAAGGTAAAACCATCACGCTTCAAAGTGATGTATTACGTTTAACCATCGACACTTTAGGCGGCGATGTAATTGCTTCGGATTTATTAGCGCATAATGCGGAATTAAATTCCCAAACGCCATTCAAATTATTACAAACCGGAGCGACGACTTATATTGCGCAAAGCGGTTTAGTCGGCAAAAACGGGATCGATACCAATGCAGGTCGTCCGCAATACCAAGTTGCACAAGATACGTTCGTTTTGGCGGAAGGTCAAAATGAAATGAGCGTACCGATGACGTTTGAAAAAGACGGTGTGCTTTATACCAAAAACTTTGTGTTAAAACGCGGTAGCTATGATGTTGCGGTGAACTTCAATGTAAAAAACCAAACGGCGGCAACCGTCGAAGTTCAGCCTTACGGTCAAATCAAACATACCTTATTGGAAAGTTCAGGAAGTTTAACTATGCCGACTTACACCGGCGGTGCTTATTCTTCTGCTGAAACCAACTATAAAAAATATAGTTTCCAAGATATGGAGAAAGCTAACCTCGATATTAATACGAAAGCGGGTTGGGCTGCCTTATTGCAACACTATTTCGTTTCCGCTTGGATTCCGAATCAGGATGCGGAAAATACGATTTACTCTCGTACCAACAACGGTATCGCCACTATCGGTTATCGCGGTCCGGTAACAAACGTTGCGCCGAATAGCGAAGCAACGATTACCAGCCAATTATGGACCGGTCCGAAAGACCAAAAAGAGATGGAAGCGACCGCAGCGAACTTGGATTTAACCGTAGACTACGGCTGGGCGTGGTTTATTGCAAAACCGTTATTCGCATTATTAACTTTCATCCAAAGTATCGTGACTAACTGGGGTTTAGCGATTATCGGTGTTACCATTGTGGTTAAAACAATTCTTTATCCATTAACCAAAGCGCAATATACCTCAATGGCAAGAATGCGTATGTTACAGCCGAAAATTCAAGAGATGCGCGAGCGTTTCGGTGATGATCGTCAGCGTATGAGCCAAGAGATGATGAAACTCTATAAAGAAGAAAAAGTGAACCCGATGGGCGGTTGTTTACCGATTCTTATCCAAATGCCGATTTTCATCGCATTATATTGGACCTTTATGGAAGCGGTAGAACTTCGTCACGCACCGTTCTTCGGCTGGATTCAAGACTTATCGGCACAAGACCCGTACTACATCCTTCCGTTATTAATGGGTGCATCGATGTTCTTGTTACAAAAAATGTCCCCTAGTCCGGTAACCGATCCGGTACAACAAAAAGTAATGACGTTTATGCCGGTTATGTTTACCGTGTTCTTCTTATGGTTCCCGTCAGGCTTAGTACTTTACTGGCTAACCTCAAACATTATTACGATTGTTCAACAATGGTTAATCTATCGTAATCTTGAGAAGAAAGGCTTACATTCTCGTAAAAAATAAACGAGATAATATTTAAAAATCTGCACTATAAATTGGACTTATCCTTTTTATGGTGCAGATTTTTTATGCCTTTAAGTTGATATCGAAGATAGAGATATAAGAGCGTTTAATCTTTTCTAAAGACAAATCACAGACTATAGCCGTTTCATAAAGAACGAATCCGGTACTGTTTCAGACAGTATCGTTATTAGCAATAAAAAAGGACCGAGTTTCATTTATCTTGAACTCGGTCCAATTATTTATCCTTAGTTAGTCTCTAAACTATTTTGCTTCGGATTTCTGCTCTTTTTGAATCATATCTTCAGGAATAAAGGTTTTTTGTACTTTTTCCATATGCGGAAGATTATGTGCAATACCTTTGTGGCAATCGATACAAGTTTTACCCTGATCTTGTGCCATAGCGTGCATTTGTTGCGCTACGGTTTTTTGTTGAGTGAAATCCATATCTTCAAAGTTATGACAGTTACGACACTCTTGCGAATCGTTAGCTTTCATACGCGCCCATTCACGCTCCGCCATTTCTAAACGATGCGCTTCAAATTTTTCTTTGGTATCCACTTTACCGGTAAAGTGTGCATACACTTCTTTTGAAGCGATAATTTTACGTTTCCATTTATCGATGAATTCATGCGGTACGTGACAGTCCGAACAAATCGCTTTCACACCGCTACGGTTTGAATAGTGGGCGGAAGCACGATATTCGGGTACAACGTCATTCATATGACAATCCGAACAGAATTGTTCGGTATTGGTATATTCCAAGCCTTTGTTAAAACCGCCCCAAGCTAAAATCCCTCCGATTGCGGAGATAAGGATTAATGCGCCTGCCGCCATTTTGCTAGGCGTACGGAACCAATTCCAAAATTTCTTAATCATTATGTTGCTCCTTATTTACCTTGCGTTTGACGAATCGTTTCAAATTTGTTTTGAATAATCGGATTTACATCCGTTTGTTGTACGTGGCATTGTAAACAGAAGTAACGACGCGGAGAGGTACCTTCCGTCAATTTACCGTCGCGATCCATAAAATGCGTTTTAGGCACACGAGGCGCACCTGTTGTACTTGATACTTCCGGTGCATGGCAACCTAAACATTGGTTAGTATTTTTCGTCACTTGCAAACCGCGAATACTATGCGGTACAAGCGGCGGCTGATGAGGGAAAGTCGTCGGAATATTACCGACGTCTTTATGTGGATTCGTATAAGCCGGCGCCACATTTTCCGGTAATTTATCCAGCGATAAATTTTGTGTTTCCGCTACTGCAAAACCTGTAATTGCAGTAAGGATAAGAGCGAGATATTTTCTCATTTTGGTTCACTCCATGATTTATACATTTTTTACTTCGATACTGCCTTGAAAACGTGTTCCAAAGGCAAAAACATTTTCCGGACAAACATCTATACAGCGTCCGCAGCTAATACAATCTTTTGAAAGCACTATCGTACTGTCTTCCGGTTTGCCGTGTAGCGGCACTCTCAGTACTTGCGGCTCAGGACACACGTTATAACAGTCCATACAGCGGTCACAATGCGCACGATCTACCACATTGACTTTGATAATACTTTTTGCGCCAATCAGTGCATAAGTTGCGCCAATCGGACAAAGATGCCCGCACCAACCGTGCTCTACGATAAGTAAGTCGAATAAGAAGACCACTGCGACTAACCAAAGTGTTGCGCCCAATCCGAAGACAAAGACACGACCGAGAGCCGCCACCGGGTTAATCCATTCCCACAATAATGTCCCGGAGATCGCACTACCGACCAGAATCATTGCCAAAATCGCATAACGTAAGTTACGCGGAATTTTAGCACTTTGACGAATACCGAGTTTTCTACGTAACCAAGCGGCTGTATCCGTAACCATATTCATAGGGCAAACCCAGCCGCAGAACGCTTTACTTGCCACTACCGCATAAAATGCCACAACAATTAGCGCACCTAAAATCGTTGTCCATTCCGGTAAATAGCCTGTTGCAAGACTTTCCGCCGTAATGAGCGGATCGCTCATCGGGATCACGTCAAACAACATACTACCGCTGTAATTGCCTTTTAAAATCCAAATATTCCAAAACGGCCCGCTTAAAAACATTAGGATAATACTTAATTGGCTAATACGGCGTAAGATTAAAAATCGGTACGCTCTCCACCAACCTAATTTTTGTCGAGCCTCTAAACCGGCGTCTTGCGGTTTATTCGGGGTAAATTTTATCTCAGCCATTATTTAACCCCCTTAATATTTAAATCTAAGTTAGGGAAATGTTCCGCTTCAGGTACAGTGGTCGAACTCGGTACATAGTCGTAAGTCGCCCGATTCGGCGTAGCTACTTTTTGGTTCGGCTGTACTTTCATAAATTGATAAGTCGGCTCGTTCATTCCTTCCGGTACACGGGCATCCATTGCCGGACGTAAACCGTCCGGATGCTGTTCGTCCAACAAGGCTTTACCGGCATTTTGTTTTTCTTGCCAGCCTAAACGATAGTGACGTCCCAACATACCTTTAGCTAAGTCCATCGGTAATACTTTAATCGCCGCTTCTTCCAATACGCACGATTGTTCGCATTTACCGCAACCGGTACAAGCATCGGAATGGACGGTCGGGATTAGCTTCGCATGAATATGCGTACGGGTATTAGGTACTTCTTCCAGCGTAATCGCCTTATCAATCAGCGGACATACCCGATAACATACGTCACAACGTAAACCTTGCCAGTTCAAACAAGTCTCATGGTCGAGTAATACCGCCAATCCCATACGAGCATCGTTAATATCGGTCAATTCCTCGCTTAACGCACCGCTAGGGCAAGCATTCATACAAGGAATATCCACGCACATTTCACAAGGTTTGTCTCGTGCAATAAAATACGGCGTACCGGCTTCCATCGGCGAAAGTAAACTTGCCAAATGCAACATATCGTACGGACAGGCTTGTACACATTGTCCGCAACGCGTACAAGAGGCTAAGAAATCCTTTTCCGGTAATGCACCCGGTGGTCGTAAAGCAACGCCTTCTTTGGCATTTGCTTGGTGTTGTTGTAACCCTAAAATTACACCGACACCACAAATACCGGCTGCGGTTCTGGTCGCATTTTTCAAAAATTGGCGACGATTCGGGTCAAGTTTCATAGTAGTATCCTTTTTATAAGCGGTTGAAATTTACACAATTTTCCACTTATCTTATCCCCCTCTTTAGTAAAGAGGGGTTAGGGGAGATTTGTACGATATTGAAGATCCTTAAAAATCTCCCCCAGCCCCTCTTTTTCAAAGAGGGGGGCTATAATTACGCCTTAACCACTTTAACCGCACATTTTTTGTAGTCGGTCTCACCTGAAATCGGGTCGGTTGCATCTAACACTAATTTATTTGCCAACTGTCCCGCATCGAAGAAGGTGGTATAAATTAGACCTTTCGGACATTTGTTGCGACCGCGCGTATCTAAGTGAGTAATCATTTCGCCGCGACGAGTAATTAATTTCACTTTATCACCGTGACGTAAGCCGCGAGCTTTAGCATCGTCCGGATGCATCCAACAAAGGTTGTTCGGGAACGAACGGTGTAATTCCGGTACGCGACGCGTCATAGTACCGGTATGCCAATGTTCAAGCACACGACCGGTACATAACCATAAATCGTACTCTTCATCCGGACTTTCCGCAGGCTCTTCGTAAGGTACGCCTAAGATAATCGCTTTTTTATCCGGATAGCCGTAGAACGATACGCCTTCACCCGCTTTGACATACGGGTCGAAGCCTTCACGATAACGCCATAAGGTTTCTTTACCGTCCACTACCGGCCAACGTAAGCCGCGCACTTGGTGGTAAGTATCGAAGTCGGCTAAGTCATGTCCGTGACCGCGACCGAATGCCGCATATTCTTCAAATAAACCTTTTTGTAGGTAGTAACCGAAATGTTCCGCTTCATCATTGATATAACCCGGTACGTTATTCGGCGTATCGAATTTATCCACTGCGCCGTTTTTATAGAGTACTTCGTAAAGGGTTTTGCCACGATATTCCGGCATTTGTGCAAGTAATGCTTCATCCCATACCTCATCGGTTTTGAAGTATTTAGAGAATTCAACAATTTGCCATAAGTCTGAACGAGATTCACCCGGACCTTTTACTTGCTGACGCCAGAATTGGGTACGACGTTCCGCATTACCGTAAGCCCCTTCTTTTTCCACCCACATACAAGTCGGAAGAATTAAGTCCGCAGCTACCGCAGAAACAGAAGGATATGGATCGGAAACCACGATAAAGTTTTCCGGATTACGCCAACCTGGGAAGATCTCTTCATTAATATTCGGACCGCCTTGCATATTGTTGGTACAAAGCTGCCATAAGAAATTAAGTTTACCGTCTTTTAACATACGGCTTTGCATAACCGCAGGATACCCCGGCACGGTCGGAATCGTACCTTTCGGTAATTTCCACGCTTTTTCTACAATTTCAACGTGTTTCGGATTGGTTACCACCATGTCCGCCGGTAAACGGTGTACGAAAGTACCGACTTCACGCGCCGTACCGCAAGCTGACGGCTGACCGGTTAATGAGAACGGACCGCAACCCGGCGTTGAGATTTTACCGGTAAGCAAGTGTACGTTATAAACCATGTGGTTTACCCATACGCCGCGTACGTGCTGGTTAAAGCCCATTGTCCAGAAAGATACTAACGTTTGTTTCGGATCCGCATACATTTTCGCCAGCGTTTCCAATTGATCTTTCGGTACACCGGAAATTTCGTGCGCTTTTTCTAATGTATAAGGCTCAACGATTTTCTTAAATTCTTCGAAATCGGAATCATACATTTTGCCGGCGGTTTTCGCATTTTTCGCTGCTTTTTGGCGAGGATGATCCGGACGTAAACCGTAACCGATATCCGTTTCACCACGTTTAAATTTGGTATGTTTATTAACGAAATCCCAGTTTACTTTATCGTTTTGGATAATGTAGTTGGCGATATAGTTAAGAATTGCTAAATCCGAATGCGGTTTAAAGATAATCGGGGTATCCGCCAATTCAAACGAACGGTGTTCAAATGTGGACATTACCACCACTTTCACTTTATCGTCCGATAAGCGGCGGTCGGAAATGCGGCTCCATAAAATCGGGTGCATTTCCGCCATATTCGAACCCCAAAGCACGAACGCGTCGGTTTTCTCAATATCGTTATAACAACCCATAGGTTCATCCATACCGAAAGTACGCATAAACGCTACCGCCGCAGACGCCATACAGTGGCGTGCATTCGGGTCGATGGTGTTAGAACGTAAACCGCCTTTCCAAAGTTTTACTTTCGCATAACCTTCGAAAATAGTTGTTTGACCTGATGAGAACATACCAACCGAATTCGGTTCTTTTTTCTTAAGAATATCTTTTACTTTCTCCGCCATAATCGTGAAAGCTTGATCCCAAGAAACCGGTGTAAAGTCGCCTTCTTTATGGAATTTACCGTCTTTCATACGTAATAAAGGCGTTTGTATACGGTCTGCGCCGTACATAATTTTTGATAAGAAGTAACCTTTAATACAGTTTAAACCACGATTTACTTCCGCATCCGGGTCACCTTGGGTCGCAACCACACGACCGTCTTTGGTACCGACAAGTACGCTACAACCCGTACCGCAGAAACGGCATGGAGCTTTATCCCATCTAATACCGTCATCAGCAGCATAAACATTTTTTACAGGAATGGTCATTCCTGCCGCAGCAGCCGCAGCCATCGCCGCATTTGCTTTCATAAAATCTCTACGATTGAGTTCCATAATGTTTCCCACTTTTATAAAAAAATTAAAACTATTGTTCATCTAGGTAATTGGAAATTAACGATACGACAATAACACCGTTAATATCTTTTACCTGATCGATTAAATCGGCGAGTGCAAGTTGTCTGTCACTTTCAAGTGTTACAACCAATTTGCCTTCTTCGGCTTTTTCACCGTGAATTTCTGCAAGCGGAATTGCGAGAATATCCGCTTTCACTTGCGCTAATTTTGCCGGCTTGGCTTGCACGACAAGGCTGCACACATACCAGTTTTTAGCTTCGTTTAAATTTTCCGTACTCATTACTAAAATTCATTCCTTAAAATTGATATTGCGGAAGTAGGACAAACCGAGAGGCAAGCTCCGCAACCGTTACAAGCGGTCAAATCCAGTTGTAAAGTTGCAATACCGCCTAATGCCGGGCGAAAACGAATTGCTCTGCTTTCACAGCTGTCTCCACAACTTCTACACTCAACTCGTTGTTTTAATAAACAGTTTTCTTTAATTTCAATCTTATGTCGCCAAGCCTCTTGCGTTGTAGCGATAAACACATCAGACTCACAACTTTTCACGCAAGCTTCACAAAAAGTACATTCGCCACGGCTAAAGTCGATCTCGGGATAACCGCCCGCACCTTTCACGATAATTTGCGTTTCACAAGCGGATATACAGTTATCGCAAGCGGTACATTTTTCATAAAAACTTGCAAGATTTGTCCAAGGCGGGCGAATCGCATGATGTCCTTGTTGCTTGACCTGCTCAGTTTGTAACGCATTTAAAAAATGACCGCGTAAAAAACTACGTCGAGGCAAAGATTGTTGGCTGAAATCGGACAAAACACACCTACGGCAAATAAAACTAAATGATGAATATTATCGACTTTTACTGATCCGCTTTCATCACTCCAAGGAGGTATTTGCCTGATAACTAAAGGAAAGATTGATTATTATCAAAGAATAATTAAGGGAAGTTTTGTATGTAAAGACTGATTTCGGCGATAATTAAGAACCGTTATTATTTAGCTGAGAAATACGATGAATCATCTGATTATTTACGCCCATCCGAACCCGCAAAGTTTTAACCGTGCGCTACTAACACAAACCGTTCAAGCAAGCCAAAATCATCAAGTTATCGTACGAGATTTATATCAATTAAATTTTGATCCCAATTTAGCTTGGCAAGAATTTCAAGACAGCCTCACCGGTATATATGCAAACCAAGTCCAAACAGAACATCAATATTGGCAACAAGCCGATGTCATTACCTTAATTTATCCGCTTTGGTGGATGGGTTTTCCGGCAATTTTAAAAGGCTACTTAGATCGTGTACTTACCTATGGTTTTGCCTATACCAACGGCGAAACCGAAAGTATCGGTTTATTAAAAGGTAAAAAAATGCAACAGTTTGTCACCATGGGTAACAACAATCAGAAATATGCAGACAAAGGTTTCTTAAAATCGCTTGATGATACGCTCGGCAACGGATTATTTAGCTTCTGTGGGATCGAAAATGTGCAAATGCACTATTTTGGTGATATCGGTTTAAAACAAACCGATTATGCCGCCATTTTGCAACAAGTTGAGCAAAATTGCAGAGAAATGTTGAAATAACACAAAATAAAAGCGGTTGATTTTAATAGGAAATTTGTAAATCTTTCCTCAAAATCAACCGCTTGTTTAAGCTAAATAGATTAGTTACCCGCTAACAAATATTCACGTAATTTTGCGAAATCTGCCGGCATGGTGTCGGATAACAGTTCCATTTTGTTATGCTTATCCAATGCTTCCGGTAACGGTAATTCAATGTTAAGAATACGTTCTACGCTTTCTTTGAATTTCGCCGGGTGAGCGGTGCAGAGGAAAATACCGGTTTCACCTGCTTGAAGCTGATCTTTTAACACTTGGTAAGCGATTGCACCATGCGGTTCACATAAATAACCTTCCGCATATTGTGCTTTTAATGCCGCTTCGGTTTCCGCATCATTTAAGGCTGCTGAACCTAAATCGCTTAACGCCCAACCATTGCGTTTAAATAATTCTTCCACTCGTGGCCAGTTGTTCGGACGGCTTACGTCCATTGCGTTTGAAAGCGTTGCAACCGTTGCATTCGGTTCCCATTTGCCTGATTTTAAATAACGTGGCACGGTGTCATTCGCATTGGTTGAAGCGATAAAACGTTTGATTGGTAAACCTAGCGTTTTTGCGATTAAACCAGCGGTTAAGTTACCGAAGTTACCGCTTGGTACTGAAACCACGACGTCAGCACGTTTTGCTTTCGGTAATTGCGCTACCGCTTCAAAGTAATAACAAACTTGTGCTAATAAACGGCTGATATTGATTGAGTTTGCTGAGTTTAAGCCGATCGCTTGACGTAATTCTGCATCGTCAAACGCTTGTTTTACTAACGCTTGGCAAGCGTCAAAGTCCGATTCAATCGCAACGGTACGAATGTTGCCGCCTAAAGTACAGAATAATTTTTCTTGTAACGGGCTGATTTTGCCTTTCGGGTAAAGGATCACCACATTGATATTTTCTAAGCCGTAGAATGCATGTGCAACCGCCGCACCGGTATCGCCTGAAGTTGCGGTTAAAATGGTAATTTTGCCGTTACCACGCACGCTTGCCAGTGCTTGTGCCATAAAACGACCACCGAAGTCTTTAAACGCTAATGTCGGGCCGTGGAACAGCTCAAGTGCGTAAATGTCGTCATTTACTTTTGCTAATGGTGCCGGGAAGGTAAACGCATTTTTTACCATCGCATTTACCGTTTCTTGCGGAAGTTCGTCACCAATCAATGCCGCAAGAATTTTCTGGCTACGCTCAACTAAAGGTAAATCCAGTAAAGCATCAATATCGTCAAATTTCGGCAACACTTCAGGGAAAAATAAGCCCTGATCTTTACCTAAACCTTGGCGCACGCCTTGTGCGAAATTCACTTGTTCTTCGGGGTGTTTGATGTTGTATAAGTTCATTAGGAAAAGTCCTTTATTATTAAATATTAAGAGTGATTTATCAGATTCTAGCTATTATCATTCGTTAGTCAATGCAAAAGGCATAAATAAGCGGTATTATTTGCGCAAATTTTTACAAAAAGGAAACCCACTATGAAAACAACAATTCGAAAAATATCTGCTCAGAAGCATATCGCTTTAGTTGCGCATGACAGTTGCAAGCAAAGCCTGATCCAATGGACGCTACAGCATAAAGCCGTTTTGGCTCCGCATACCTTATATGCAACAGGTACAACCGGACATCTATTAGCCCGTGAAAGCGGTTTAACTATCCAAGCGTTATTAAGCGGTCCGATGGGCGGCGACCAGCAATTAGGCGGGCTGATTGCGGAGAAAAAAATCGATATGCTGATTTTCTTTTGGGATCCGATGAATGCTGCGCCGCACGATCCGGACGTAAAGGCGTTAATGCGTATTGCAACGGTTTGGAACATTCCGGTGGCAATTAACGAAACCAGTGCCAATTTCTTACTTAACGCCTCACTGTTTAACCACGAAATTAATATTAATGTGCCGGATTATGAGGGCTATCTTGCCGAGCGTTTAGGCTAAACCGTTCGCTTTTCTCTTGTTTAAGCGGTCGAATTTGCTTTAAAATTTGTAAAATCTCAGCCGAATTCGACCACTTCCTATCATGAAAAACTTCCTGAAAAAACTCCGATTCGATTGGTTATCGGAAAATATGATTAAAACGCTACCGATCTTTATTTCGATTAATCTGGTATCACTTGTCGTATGGCAGTTACAAATGTCACATTTGGCAATGTCATTGATACTGGGGGTTATTGCCGGCGGTTTGGTGGATTTGGATAACAGTTTATCGGGCAGAATTAAAAATCTGATATTAAGCCTTATCGCCTTTGCAATTTCATCGTTAGGCGCGCAATTTTCATTGAGTTTTGGCTGGCTGTTTTTGCCGGCTGCGATGTTAAGCACCTTTATTCTCGTCATGCTCGGTGCTATCGGACAACGCTACAGCACGATTGCTTTCGGTTCACTAGTGGTGGCGGTTTATACCAGTTTAGTCTATACCCCGGAAAGTATTTGGTACGGTAATATGTTGATGATTCTATCCGGTGCGTTAATTTACGGTGTCGTCGCATTAATTGTCCATTTCTGTTTTCCAAACCGGATTGTGCAAGAAAATTTGGCGAAAGCCTATGATGCGTTAGGCGCATATTTACAAGCGAAATCGGAATACTTCGATCCCGACGATGACGATCTTGTTGCAAAACAGCTCGCTTTGGCTAAAGCTAACCAACAAATCGTACAAACCTTCGACCAAACTCGTGTTTCACTGTTTTACCGTTTACAGGGACACAACCGCCACTCTCGTACTCATCGTTTGTTACGCTATTATTTTACTGCGCAAGACATTTGGGAACGAGCCAGTTCGAGCCATTATCAATATCACGAACTGTTTCAGCAATTAAACAACAGCGATTTGATGTTCCGTTTCCAACGTGTGATGGAATTACAAGCGATTGCCTGCCAGCGGATTGCTTCGGCATTACGCCACGGAGAAAGTTATCAACATAGCGCAAGAGGTGAGAAAGCCTTACAAGGGCTACTTAATTCTCTGCATTTTCATAGTGAGAGAGGCTTAAAATCCGCCCATCGTTGGCAATCTATCGCAGAGAACCTACGTAATATCGAGGGACAGTTAAACCAAATCGAGCAAGAGAACGGTGTGGACGATTTACGTAAAGATGTCGTCAAATCAACCCGCTTGATTGCGGAAAATGTATCCGGTCTGCGCAATATGTTAAAAGCGATTCGCAGCCAATGTACTCTGTCTTCACAACTATTCCGCCATGCAATCCGCTTATCTATCGTGGTATTTGCTTGCAGTTTGGTCGTGCAGTTATTAAAACTTGACGGAAAAGGCTACTGGATTTTGCTAACCGCCGTATTTGTCTGTCAGCCGAATTATTCTGCGACTAAAAAACGTTTAATCCAACGGATTATCGGCACGGTATTAGGGGTATTTATCGGTTTCCTATTCCAATATTTCTCACCGAGCCTCGAAGCGCAGCTCGGACTTATCAGTATCACCGGCAGCTTATATTACTTCTTCCGTATCAGTAATTACGGCTTCTCGACTTTCTTTATCACGTTATTAGTGTTTGTGAGTTTAGACGTCTCCGGCTTAGGTGCAGAAAACGCCCTGTTACCACGCCTATTCGATACACTCGTCGGCACGGCATTAGCATGGTTTGCGGTTTCGTTTATTTATCCGGACTGGAAATACCTCAATTTACATCGCAATTTGCAAAGTACGCTTGCCGCCAGCGGGCAATATTTGCGTCATATTTTGGCACAATTGCAGTTCGGCTATAACGACCAATTAGCGTATCGTGTCGCTCGTCGTGACGTGCATAATAATATCTCGGCGTTAAGTGCGGTGATTTCCAATATGCACAGCGAACCGAAAAAATATCGGGAAGTATTAGACTTCGCTCCGAAATTATTAGGGGTAACCTATACGTTGCTCGGGTATATTTCGGCATTAGGCGCATACCGAGTGGAAAGTTCGGAATTAAGTCATAATATTGATTTTTCGGCCGTATTCTTTAGTAAGGGAAAACAAGTGGTAGATATGTTGGATGCGATCACTCGAATGAAAGATAAGGAATCCGTCTCTCTGCAACTGAGCGAAATTGATACGACACTTAATCACTTCGAACAAACTTATCAATACGGCGGAGATAAACTCGCTCTAGTGCTGGTTCAACAACTGCGTATGATTACTCAATTATTACCGCAATTACAATTATTGGTAAATAAAGAACAACTTTACCGAGAACATAACTAAGATAAGCGATCGAATTTGACGAAAAAATAACAAAATATTGGCTAAATTCGATCGCTATGCTTTATCTAAGCGAGGATAAAGCCGCTCGATACTCGTTTGATTGTTGTAATAAAATATAAGCGGCCTTTCTCAACTTATCTACGTCTTCCTCAGGCAAATAAAATGAAGTACTAATGTTAAGTACGTCTTTTTTCAATTCGCCTTCCGGCAGATCTTTTAAACTTAATCCGACAAAGTGTAACTGGACTTTTTGACCCGCCATCGTCTTGGCATATTTGTTCCAAGCATCGGTAAAGGTACGAAAACGGCGTAGGGTATTTTGAGTCGTTTTATCAATCGGCACATTGATAATCGTATTAATTACGTCGGCAACGCTCGGAACGTTTGCGGTTGCATCTATTTCATTCGTGACTTCGTTTTGCGCATTTACGTTAATCACAATAATGTTCTTAATTCGGCTTTGTCGGATAATCTGATAAAGTTGTTCCATACCGAATGCTTCGGAAATATCCAACAAACCGGCTAAGCCTAAATTATCGGTTAAACCGCCATCAACCAAATGGATAAACGGGCGTTCCCGACTATTCTGATACAAGGTCAATATATGTTTGGTTTCTTCAATATTTTTGGTAGTTAAACCGCCTACCGTTTGTTCTCGGACTACGAACTCTTTCGGCATCTTAAACTGACAATTCCCGCCGTTATTGTTTAAGGTTAAAGGCGCAAAGATCAAAGGTACGGAACTGGATGCCGCCACTGCCCGCGCAATTTCCAAATCATTCAGATCTAAACAAAGTCCGTCGAACGTTTCTTGCGTGAAGCTGAACTTTTGCCCGATATTCATATCCGTCGCACTTATGACGGCAAAAGGCCCCTTACGGTTTTTCTCTAAATCGCCGAATGTTTTGCCTTTATACAAGGCAATGTTGAATTGTTCTTGCAGTAGGTCGCCTCGACCGAACTGCGGGGAAGTTAAACGCGGGACGTTAGACAGGGAAAATACTTGGCCGATTACTTCTCGCTGAAAATTTCTCTTCAGAAATTTTTCTTCAAATTTGGGAATCACATCTTGCCCTTCCAGAGCGAAATAACCGGCTAATACCGAACCGCCGGACACGCCGTACACCAAATCGATATTATCAATTAGGCTTGAACCTTTAGCCGTCGGACGAATATGTTCTAATTTGAGTTGTTCTAAAACGCCGTAGCCCAGTGCGGCGGCACGTGTACCGCCGCCGGAAAACATTAAGATAATCAAGTTACCGTCTTCAGTATTTTTATTAATGGTGGATTGTAAACGGTAGCCCTGATTAGGGGTAATTTGCGTAATGGATTGAACCGGTTGATAAGAAACTAAACTACAGGCTGATATGCCGAACGTAACGACTAACCATATTGATCTTTTTAATAATAAAATCGGCTTCATGCGCAGGTATCTCATCAACATAGTTAAGGCCATTGAAACGTTAAAATTATAATTTATGGATAAGAAGAATGATGATAACTAAAAACAAGCAATCCATTTTAATCTCCTTTAAAATTTTTCAAAATGGATTGCTTATTTTATTAAGCTAGAGTTTGTAAATTACCGATTTTCCGGAAGGCAACGCCACCGCAATTTGTAACTTTCCGCCGATAGCGTCAATATAACGTTGAATGGAAGATAATTTTATATCCGTTCCCCGTTTCTCTAACGCCACAACGGAAGGCTGACTAATCTGTAATTTATTCGCGATTTCTTGCTGGGTGATTTGCAATTCTTCACGTAAATGACTTAATTTTAAATCCAAACACATCGTCGTTTCCTCGGCAAATGTTTTCAGACGATTGAGTTTATTATGCTTTAAAATTTCTCTTAGCTTTTTTTCTTTCATTTTGATAACCTCTTTTTTAGTGCAACAAACATAAATTGTAATCAATTCAAAGCCAGTCCCGAACCCTAAAGGATAAATAGCAAAAATGCACGAAGAAAATATTAATTTTGCGATCTAGATCGCAAAATTGAAAAAAATAACTTGCATTTTACCAAAAATTAAAGCGGTCGATTTTTTTGCAAAAATTGCATTAAAATCGACCGCTTATTTAGCAGGATACCATCAAAATTTTAGTTAGATATGGCCGTTACCGCTATCTAAATGCGCACGGATAAACCATTGTAATTTCTCTAATGCACGTGTTTGTGCCACTAATAAATCTTCACTAATCGGATCTAAATGGCCGTTATGCTCAAGTACTACGCGATGCGCTTCGATATTATGTGAATAATAGGAATCGATCATTTTTAAGTGTTCCTGTACCGTTGCACGACCTAACGGGTATTCCGGTGTCTGACGGGTTGCAACTAAATTACCCGATAAGCCGTTCGGCGCTACGCCTAAAGTTGCCATACGTTCTGCAATTTCATCCACAAACTCACGTACTTCATTAACTTGACTATCCAACATTTCGTGAACGCCGATAAAATTGTTTCCGACCACATTCCAGTGTACGTGTTTCAAAATCATTGCCAATTCATTTAAACCTTGTAAACGCATTTGTAACGCATCGGCAATCAAATGACCGGTAGAAACGGTTAAACCCGGAACGGTGTGAGTAGCATTTTTATTTACGTCTGCGCTAAGTGCTTGTGCTTGAGTATCTAAAGTTAATACTGGGAAAGTAATAGTGTTAGTTGTCATAATTTACACTCCTATTGATTTCTTTTTCATCATTTAACTGGGCAAATTATGAGTAATCTTATCTATTCTGTCTAATTGTTATTACTGATAAGTACGATAGGAATTAATAGCTAAGACTAATTAAAACTGGTTATATAAATAGATTTTTTCTATTAATGATTCTGAAATTCATTCTCAAAAAATTTAATTATTAACCAATAGTAAATAGTTATTCAATAGATTCTATATTTATCTACTAATATTCTCTATTTAGAATAGCCGCCATCGACAAGCGGTCAAATTACCGCAAAAAACAACGAATTATAGGAGTATAAAATGTTACAAGTAAGAAAAGCACACGAACGAGGCGACGGTTCATTTGACTGGTTGGAAAGTTATCATACGTTTTCTTTTGCCAATTATTATGATCCGAAACATATCTATTTTTCACATTTACGAGTGATCAATGAAGATTTTATCGCACCGGCACGCGGTTTCGGTATGCACCCGCACGATAATATGGAAATCCTCACTTATGTATTAAACGGACGTGTAGCTCATAAAGACAGTATGGGTAATAAAACTGAAGTTAAAGCCGGAGAATTCCAAATTATGTCGGCAGGTACGGGTATTTTCCACTCGGAAATGAATCCAGATTTAGAGGAAACGCTACATCTTTATCAAATCTGGATTATGCCGAATCAAAAAGACGTAACGCCTCGTTATAGCCAAGATAAATTTGCCGATCGTGAAGGCGGTACGTTAATTCTATCACCGACTGCCGAACAAGGATCATTTAAGATTTATCAAGATATGAAATTATGGCGTTATCAATATGCGACAAACAAAAATGCGCAAATTGAATTGGATAGCAACCGTTCGTATTGGTTACAAGTAGTCAAAGGTCAATTAAATGTAAATGGGACACCACTTGAAACAAGCGATGCGTTAGGGATTCGAGCCGAGCAATTACTTACGATTCAAACCGATAGCGACGTTGAGTTTTTATTATTTGATTTAGTCTAAATATTAACCACGGAATTTATTCCGTGTTTTTTTTCTTATTACTTGCGCAAACGTTTGCGCAAACTGGCTGGTCAAATAATTAAAACAGCGTTATACTCATTCTTCCTATCTAATAATATGCAAACTCGAGGAAGCAACAATGAGCAATTCAGTAATTACTGTTATCGGAAAAGACCGTGTAGGTATCGTGTACGACGTATCGAAAATTTTAGCGGAAAATCAAATTAATATCGTAAATATCAGCCAACAGCTAATGGACGATTTTTTCACGATGGTGATTTTGGTGGATACGACAAAATGTGCTAAATCCTTTCCGGAATTAGCCGAGTTTTTCACACAAGAAAGCAAAAAATTGGCGTTAGATATTCGTATCCAAAACGAAGAAATTTTCAAAGCGATGCACCGTATTTAAGGGAGTGGAGAAATGAGTATTCAATCCAGCGAAATTATTGAAACGATAAAAATGGTCGCCGACCAAAACTTTGACGTGCGAACCATTACCATCGGTATCGATTTACACGACTGTATCAGTGCCGATATCGACCAGTTAAACCAAAATATTTATCAAAAAATTACTACGGTCGGCAAAGACTTAGTCGAAACCGCCAAAATCCTTTCCGCCAAATATGGCGTACCTATTGTTAATCAGCGTATTTCCGTTACCCCTATCGCACAAATTGCGGCGGCAACTAAAGCGGATTCTTATGTGTCTATCGCACAAACACTCGACCGAGCGGCAAAAGCGATCGGCGTATCTTTTATCGGCGGTTTTTCTGCATTAGTGCAAAAAGGCATGTCACCTTCCGATGAAGTTTTAATTCGCTCGATTCCGGAAGCAATGAAAACCACCGATATCGTATGTAGCTCGATCAATATCGGATCAACCCGTGCTGGGATTAATATGGATGCGGTAAAACTTGCCGGCGAAACGATTAAACGTACCGCTGACATTACTCCGGAAGGTTTCGGCTGTGCCAAAATTGTGGTGTTCTGTAATGCGGTGGAAGATAATCCGTTTATGGCGGGTGCATTCCATGGTTCAGGCGAAGCGGATGCGATTATTAACGTGGGGGTTTCAGGCCCGGGTGTGGTGAAAGAAGCGTTAGAAAATTCAAATGCGACAACCTTAACCGAAGTGGCGGAAGTAGTGAAGAAAACCGCATTTAAAATCACCCGTGTCGGTGAATTAATCGGTCAAGAAGCGTCCAAAATGCTGAATATTCCGTTCGGTATTTTAGATTTATCTCTGGCACCAACACCGGCAATCGGTGACTCCGTCGCACGTATTTTAGAAGCGATGGGCTTAAGTGTATGCGGTACGCACGGCACAACCGCTGCATTAGCATTATTAAACGATGCGGTGAAAAAAGGCGGTATGATGGCATCAAGCTCTGTGGGCGGCTTAAGCGGTGCATTTATTCCGGTTTCGGAAGATGAAGGAATGATTGCGGCGGCAGAGAGCGGTATTTTAACCTTAGATAAATTGGAAGCGATGACTGCGGTTTGTTCGGTCGGCTTAGATATGATCGCCGTACCGGGTAAAACACCGGCACACACTATTTCCGGTATTATCGCCGATGAAGCGGCAATCGGTATGATCAACAGCAAAACCACAGCGGTGCGTATTATTCCGGTCACCGGTAAAGATGTCGGCGAAAGCGTGGAATTTGGTGGCTTACTCGGTTATGCGCCGATTATGCCGGTTAAAGAAGGCTCTTGCGAAGTGTTTGTGAATCGTGGCGGACGTATTCCGGCACCGGTTCAATCAATGAAAAACTAATGGCTATTTAGCCTTCACGCTTATAACAAAGCGGTCAATTTCAGTAGGAATTTTGCAAAAAATCTGGAGAAATTGACCGCTTGTTTTTTTATATCTTACTTTCTTGGACTTATTTACCGATACAGAATGAGCTGAAAATATTACCTAGCAGATCATCCGAAGTAAATTGACCGGTAATTTCGCTTAACGCATTTTGTACCATACGCAATTCTTCTGCGAGTAATTCGCCGGCAAAGAATTGGGTTAATTGGATATGGCCACGTTCTAAATGCTCTGCCGCGGTTTCCAATGCTTGTAAGTGACGGCGGCGAGCTAAGAAACCACCTTCGGTCGAGCTTTGGTAGCCCATTGATTTTTTGAGATGCTCACGCAGTAAATCTACACCCACTTTGGTTTGTGCCGATAAACGAATCAAAGTAAAGCCGTCCAACTCTTGCAAGCCTTCAGCCTCGCCGGATAAATCCACTTTGTTACGAATTACGGTGACCGGAATATTTTGCGGTAATTTGGCTAAAAAGTCCGCCCATTCGGTCTTAAAGGCTTCCGCCGTTTGTTCGGTACTGTCGATCATCAATAAAACGTGATCCGCCTGTTCGATCTCATCCCACGCACGTTGGATCCCGATACGTTCCACTTCATCGCTCGCTTCGCGTAAACCGGCGGTATCAATAATATGCAACGGCATACCGTCAATATGAATATGTTCACGCAATACGTCACGGGTAGTGCCGGCGATATTGGTCACAATCGCCGCTTCTCTGCCCGCCAAAGCATTTAACAGGCTCGATTTACCGGCATTCGGACGACCGGCAATCACTACTTTCATCCCTTCACGCAAAATCGCACCTTGTTTCGCTTCTTTGCGTACACCATTCAGCTGACGAATAATATCGTTTAAATGCCCTTCAATTTTGCCATCCGCTAAAAAGTCGATTTCTTCATCGGGGAAATCAATCGCTGCTTCTACATAGGTACGCAGATAAATGACCGAATCAACTAGCTGATTAATTTTATTGGAAAATTCGCCTTGTAGCGATTTTAACGCCGAACGTGCCGCCTGTTCGCTGGTCGCATCAATTAAATCGGCGATCGCTTCCGCTTGGGCAAGGTCGAGTTTATCGTTTAAAAACGCTTGCTCGGAAAACTCACCGGCACGGGCAATACGTACGCCTTTAACCGCTAAAATGCGTTTCAGTAAAATATCTAAGATCACTTGACCGCCATGCCCTTGCAGCTCTAACACGTCTTCGCCGGTAAACGAATTCGGCGCTTTAAAGAACAACGCAATGCCTTGGTCTAACACAGTACCGTCTTGATCTTTAAACGGCAAATAGTTGGCAAGACGAGGTTTTAGCTCTTTGCCCAACACTTCTTTCGCCACCTCTTGAGCCAGCGGCCCCGAGATGCGTAAAATGCCCACGCCCCCACGACCAATCGGGGTTGCCTGAGCAACAATCGTATCTTTCATTCGGTATCCCTTCTTATTAAAGAAGCGGTCGTTTTTGCAAAAAAATTCGCAAATCGGACCGCTTGTAATCGTTTTATTATACCATAAAACGGAAGGTACTACATTTTATGATTTGGCTTTATGTTTAAGCTAATACGGCTAATGCCGCTTCGTAATTCGGTTCGTTTTTAATTTCGGAAACCAATTCGCTGTGTAACACACGATTATTTTCGTCTAACACGATAACGGAACGTGAAGTTAAGCCGGCAAGCGGACCGCTTTGAATATCAACGCCTAATGCGTTATGTACCGCTTTATTACGGAATGTTGAAAGGGTTTGTACGTTCTCAATGCCTTCCGCGCCGCAAAAACGCGCTTGTGCAAAAGGTAAATCGGCAGAAATACAAAGTACCACGGTATTCGCTAAATCAGCCGCTTTTTGGTTAAATACACGTACTGAGGTCGCACACACACCGGTATCGATACTTGGGAAAATATTTAATACTTTGCGCTGTCCGGCAAAGCTCGCTAATGCGACATTTTCCAAGCCGTTATTGACTAAGCTGAAATCGGCAACCGTATCGCCTACTTGTGGGAAGATACCGGCAACGGAGATTGGATTACCCATTAAAGTTACATTACTCATCTTAAACATCCTCTGGTTGAAAAGTAAAACTAATATAACGGCTTTTATTCTGCATTTAAACCTTTTAATAAAATAAGTAAAATTTGCTATACTTTGGTAAATTTTTAAGAAGCGCAAGCTTCATTCAAACTCAAGGCTATTTATGTTAAAACTTCTTCGTATTATTTTGATCGCTATCCTTGCGATTCTGATTTCTCTTATCGGAACGCTGTATGCTTTTGCTCGTTTTCGCCATCCGAATTCGGTCGGTGTGGTCGCCAAAATGTATTCCATGATGCACCATTTGGTTGGACTAAAAGTCATTTATCGTCCTCGTCCGGACTTTAACCAATCGGCGATTTATATCGCCAATCACCAAAACAATTACGATATGCTCACCATTGCCGGTATGGTGCCGCCTCGCACGGTGACTATCGGTAAAAAAAGTCTGATTTGGATTCCGTTTTTCGGTTTGGTGTACTGGGCGACCGGTAATATTTTTATTAATCGTGAAAAACGCAGCAGCGCAATCAGCACGATGAATAAAGTCGGTGAAATTATTCGCGAGCGTCAAATTTCGATTTGGATGTTCCCGGAAGGTACTCGCAGTAGAGGCAGAGGTTTATTACCGTTTAAAACCGGCGCATTCCATACCGCAATTGCCGCCGGCGTGCCGATTGTGCCGATTGTCTGTTCTTCGCTACACCATAAAGTCGATTTAAACCGTTGGAATAACGGTGTGGTCATTTGCGAAACCTTAGAACCGATTGATACCAGCGGTTATAACCGTGACAATATTAAAGAACTAATCGAAAAAAGTTATGCGATGATGTCGTCTAAAATTGAAGCGTTAGATGCGGAAATTGCCGAATTAGAAGCTAAGAAATAAAGTAATCAAGATGATGAATCTGACCAGAAGACAATTACTTAAACGTTCTGCGGTTGCCGTGACTATGTTTTCTTCGCCTAAAACCTTATGGGCGGCGGAACGCCAACCGCTAAAAATCCCACCGATTATTGACGTCGGTCGAGGTCGCCCCGTGCGTTTGGATTTACGCCCTGCGCAAACGCAATTTGATAAAGGCAAATTAGTTGATGTATGGGGGGTAAACGGTCAATACCTCGCCCCGACCGTACGAGTTAAATCCGATGATTTCGTCAAACTGACTTATGTAAATAATTTACCGCAAGCGGTTACGATGAATATTCAAGGGTTATTGGCTCCGACTGAAATGATCGGTTCTATCCATCGTAAATTGGAGGCTAAAAGCAGCTGGTCGCCGATTATCTCGATACATCAACCCGCTTGTACCTGTTGGTATCACGCCGACACGATGCTCAATTCGGCCTTCCAAATTTATCGCGGTTTGGCGGGATTATGGATTATCGAAGACGAGCAAAGTAAAAAGGCGAATTTACCGAATAAATACGGTGTAAATGATATTCCGCTGATACTACAAGACCAACAACTCAACAAACAAGGCGTACAGGTTTTAGATACCAACCAAAAACAATTCTTTGGTAAACGTCTATTTGTAAACGGTCAGGAATCCGCTTATCACCAAGTCGCGCGCGGTTGGGTACGCCTACGTATTGTAAACGCTTCGCTTTCTCGCCCTTATCAATTACGATTGGATAATAATCAACCGTTACATTTAATTGCGACCGGTATCGGTATGCTAGCGGAACCCGTGCCGTTAGAGAGTATTACGCTTGCCCCTTCGGAACGGGTGGAAGTACTGGTTGATCTCAACGAAGGTCAAACCGTTTCTTTGATAAGCGGTCAAAAACGGGATATTTTTTACCAAGCGAAAAGCCTCTTTAGTGACGATAACGAACTAACCGACAACGTGATTTTGGAACTTCGCCCGGAAGGTATGGCGGCAGTGTTAAGCAACAAACCGAGTTTACCGCCGTTTGCGACGGAAGATTTTCAATTAAAAATTGCTGCAGAGCGTCGCTTAATTATACGCCCGTTCGATCGGCTGATTAACCAACAACGTTTTGATCCGAAACGGATTGATTTTAATGTAAAACAAGGCAGTGTCGAACGTTGGTATATTACCAGTGATGAAGCGGTCGGATTTACCCTGCAAGGTGCAAAATTCCTGATTGAAACCCGTAATCGCCAACGTCTGCCGCATAAGCAACTCGCATGGCGTGATACGGTTTGGTTAGAAAAAAATCAAGAAGTCACCTTGTTAGTTCGTTTTGATCACCAAGCAAGCGCACAATTACCCTTCACCTTTGGTATCTCGGATTTTATGCTGCGTGACCGAGGTGCGATGGGACAATTTATCGTTACCGAATAAGCGGTCGGATCTGTCACAAAAATTGCAAAAAAATTGAAAAAAATAACCGCTTAAATACCTATTTAACCTGTATCACTGGTAGAATAGATAGAATTTTCTGAAAATAGGACTTAGACAATGAGCCAAGAATATTTAGATTTTGAATTACCGATTGCCGAATTGGAAGCGAAAATCGAATCGCTCCGTGCGGTCAGCGAGCAAGACGGTAAAATCGACCTTGATGATGAAATCAAACGCTTACAGAAAAAAAGCGAAGAACTGACGAAAAAAACCTTTGCCAATTTAGACGCGTGGCAAGTTTCTCGTATGGCACGTCACCCGAATCGTCCGTACACCTTAGATTATATCGAACATATTTTCACGGAATTTGACGAACTTGCCGGTGATCGTGCGTTTGCGGACGATAAAGCAATCGTCGGCGGCATCGCTCGCCTTGACGGACGTCCAGTGATGGTCATTGGTCACCAAAAAGGCCGTACCACCAAAGAAAAAGTGAAACGTAACTTCGGTATGCCGGCACCGGAAGGTTATCGTAAAGCATTACGTTTAATGGAAATGGCGGATCGTTTTAATATGCCGATTATCACCTTTATCGACACCCCGGGAGCTTATCCGGGTATCGGTGCGGAAGAACGCGGTCAGGCGGAAGCCATCGCACGTAACTTACGTGAAATGGCACAATTAAAAGTGCCTGTGATCTGTACGGTTATCGGTGAAGGCGGTTCCGGCGGTGCTTTAGCTATCGGTGTAGGCGATAAAGTCAATATGCTTCAGTACTCGACTTATTCGGTTATTTCTCCGGAAGGCTGTGCTTCAATTCTGTGGAAAAGTGCCGAAAAAGCCTCAACGGCGGCAGAAGTTATGGGCTTAACCGCACAACGTTTAAAAGAGTTAAACTTAATCGACAGCATTGTTGCGGAACCGCTAGGCGGTGCGCACCGTGATGTTGCACAAATGGCGGAAAATCTTAAACAACAAATCTTGGCCGATTTACAAGACTTAGCTCCGCTCGGTACGGAAGACCTATTAGATCGTCGTTATCAACGTTTAATGAGCTACGGCTACGTATAAACAAAAGAGAAAACAAGCGGTCAAATTTTTGCAATTTTTTGCGAATATTTGATCGCTTTTTTATACACAAAAATCTTAAATTGACTATTTTTGAATGAATAAGAAGATATTCGGAAGTAAGAAAGAATGGTGCCGACTACCGGAATCGAACTGGTGACCTACTGATTACAAGTCAGTTGCTCTACCTACTGAGCTAAGTCGGCGTTTCTTGAAAAGAGGCGTTATTATAGTTTTTTCGTTTAAAGTTACAAGTCTGTTTTGTTAGATTTTTATACATTCAAAAATAAAAAAGGAGTTAATTGAATGAAAAACATTCTGTCTATTCAATCTCATGTGGTTTATGGCTACGCCGGCAATAAATCCGCTACCTTTCCAATGCAGTTGCTAGGTGTCGATGTTTGGGCATTGAATACCGTACAATTCTCTAATCATACTCAATACGGTAAATGGAAAGGTATGGTAATGCCGAAAGAACAAATCGGTGAAATCGTTCAAGGGATTGATGAGATTGGCGAATTGACAAAATGTGATGCGGTACTTTCCGGTTACATCGGCTCGGCCGAACAAGTGACAGAAATTGTAAACGCATTTCATACGGTGAAAAGCCGTAATCCGAATGCGATTTATCTATGCGATCCGGTAATGGGACATCCGGATAAAGGCTGTATTGTTGCCGACGGAGTAAAAGAAGGGTTAATAAAACAGGCAATGGCACATGCTGATATTATTACCCCGAATTTAGTCGAATTAAGAGAATTAAGCGGCTTAACCGTAGAAAATTTTGAACAAGCGATTGAAGCGGTCAAAGTAATTCTAACCAAAGGACCGAAAAAAGTTTTAGTGAAACATTTAAGTAAAGTCGGTAAACAAGCGGATAAATTTGAAATGCTATTTGCGACAAATGAAGGTATGTGGCATATTAGTCGCCCATTATATCCCTTTGCTAAGGAACCGGTAGGTGTAGGCGATCTGACTGCGGGTTTATTCTTAGCGAATTTATTGAACGGTAAATCGGATATCGAAGCCTTCGAACATACGGCTAATGCGGTAAATGACGTAATGGAAGTAACGGCAACCTCGGGCGTTTACGAATTGCAAATTATTGCGGCTAGAGATCTTATCCTCGCACCACGCAGCCAATATAAAGCGATAAAAATCGCTTAATCAAAATCTCATAAAAATCAGACCGCTTATTGCACAACAAGCGGTCTTTTTCATTGCTTTTTCTTTCGTCTCTCATGATTTTCCGCGTATTTATTCATAACCGGCATAACTAATCCGTTACCTTAATACCCATCATAAAAAACAAAAAGGCGTGTCTTTCAACACGCCTTCTCTTTAGCATTTCACTTCAAATATTAAGCTAAAACTTAATTATTTGATGATTTTCGCTACAACGCCCGCACCTACTGTACGACCACCTTCACGAATCGCAAAACGTAAACCTTCGTCCATCGCGATTGGGTGAATTAAGCTTACAGTCATTTTGATGTTGTCGCCAGGCATTACCATCTCAACACCTTCAGGTAATTCGATTGTACCTGTTACGTCTGTTGTACGGAAGTAGAACTGTGGACGGTAACCTTTGAAGAATGGAGTATGACGACCACCTTCTTCTTTTGATAATACGTAAACTTCTGATTCGAAGTCTGTGTGTGGAGTAATTGTACCCGGTTTCGCTAATACTTGACCACGTTCGATTTCTTCACGTTTTGTACCACGTAATAATGCACCAACGTTTTCACCCGCACGACCTTCGTCTAATAATTTACGGAACATCTCAACACCAGTTACGGTTGTTTTCGTAGTTTCTTTGATACCTACGATTTCAACTTCTTCACCTGATTTGATGATACCACGTTCAACACGACCTGTTACTACCGTACCACGACCAGAAATTGAGAATACGTCTTCGATTGGTAATAAGAATGGTTTATCAATCGCACGCTCTGGCTCTGGAATGTATGTATCTAAGTGGTGTGCTAACTCAAGAATTTTTTCTTCCCACTCCGGCACGCCGTTTAACGCTTGTAACGCTGAACCACGTACGATTGGTGTATCGTCACCCGGGAAGTCATATTGAGAAAGAAGTTCACGTACTTCCATTTCTACTAATTCTAATAACTCTTCGTCATCTACCATGTCGCATTTGTTTAAGAATACGATGATGTATGGTACGCCTACTTGGCGACCTAATAAGATGTGCTCACGAGTTTGTGGCATTGGGCCGTCTGTCGCTGCTACTACTAAGATTGCACCGTCCATCTGCGCCGCACCGGTAATCATGTTTTTAACATAGTCCGCGTGTCCCGGGCAGTCTACGTGTGCGTAGTGACGTGTTTCCGTATCGTATTCAACGTGTGAGGTGTTGATGGTGATACCACGCGCTTTTTCTTCCGGCGCGTTATCGATTTGGTCGAATGCACGTGCCGCACCACCGAAGTGTTTCGATAATACAGTCGTGATCGCTGCTGTTAAAGTTGTTTTACCATGGTCAACGTGGCCGATTGTACCCACGTTAACGTGCGGTTTTGTACGTTCAAATTTTTCTTTAGACATTTTAAAAAGCCTCTTAAACAAACACGGTTACAAATGGTACATAACCACATTAACCAAATGTAGAAATTGTTAATAAATTTAAGACATTGAAGAGATGAAATTAGAAGAATAACTGGTGCTGATAGGCGGATTTGAACCGCCGACCTCACCCTTACCAAGGGTGCGCTCTACCAACTGAGCTATATCAGCGCTTGGAGCGGGCAGCGGGAATCGAACCCGCATCATTAGCTTGGAAGGCTAAGGTAATAGCCATTATACGATGCCCGCTGTTCTAAATTCGTCTGTCCGATGTGCGATTCAATTAGAAGAAATGGTGGAGGGAGAAGGATTCGAACCTTCGAAGGCTGAGCCAACAGATTTACAGTCTGCCCCCTTTGGCCGCTCGGGAATCCCTCCACGATTAATTGAATACTTATTTACAACATGCGATAATGGTGCCGACTACCGGAATCGAACTGGTGACCTACTGATTACAAGTCAGTTGCTCTACCTACTGAGCTAAGTCGGCGTTGCGTTGTCGTAAGCAAGTGAGGTGCATTATAGGGAAATTTTAAAAGCGCGCAAGTATTTTTTTCAAAAAAATTAAAAAATCTGTTTTTTCGATTGCTTAGTAAACAAAATGATTGTTTTTTAGATATTTTACTTGTTTTTCTTAAGATAAAACGTCCTATTTTTAGATTTATATTGTATATTTGTATCCAAGCTTTTCTTAAGAAAAGCATACTATTGCATCGGAAAACTAGAGAATTTGGCTATGAGCCTGCAAAAATCAAACAAAATCACACCTTTTTTAACTTTTGATCGTCAAAAATGGGCGGAATTACGTAAATCCGTTCCATTAAAATTGACCGAACAAGACTTAAAACCACTACTCGGTTTTAATGAAGATCTTTCCTTAGATGAAGTAAGTACCATTTATTTACCGCTTGCTCGTTTAATTAACTACTATATTGAAGAGAATCTGAAGCGTCAGACCGTTTTACATCGTTTTCTTGATGTAGCTTCACCAAAAGTACCCTATATGATTAGTATTGCCGGCAGCGTTTCGGTCGGTAAAAGTACCTCGGCTCGTATTTTACAGGCATTATTATCGCAATGGCCGACCGAGCGTAAAGTTGATCTGATTACGACGGACGGTTTTCTATATCCGTTGGAAAAATTACAAGAAAAAGATTTGCTCAAACGAAAAGGCTTTCCCGAATCGTACGATATTCATCGTTTGATTCAATTCGTTTCCGATATTAAATCGGGCAAACGCTATGTCCAAGCGCCGATTTATTCACACTTAACTTACGACATCATTCCTAATCAATATAATGTGGTGGATCAACCGGATATCGTGATTTTGGAAGGGCTAAACGTACTGCAAAGTGGTATGAATTATCCGTCAAGTCCGCATAACGTCTTCGTATCGGACTTTGTTGATTTTTCTATTTACGTAGATGCCGATGAAGATTTACTCAAAGAATGGTATGTTAATCGTTTTTTAAAATTCCGTCGCAGTGCGTTTTCTGATCCGAATGCTTATTTTCATCATTATTCAAAACTGTCGGAACAAGAAGCGATTCAAACCGCTTCAACCATTTGGGATGAAATCAACGGCTTGAATTTAAAACAAAACATTTTGCCGAGCCGCGAGCGCGCCAATTTAATTCTAATCAAAGGCGAAGACCACGCAATCCAAACGGTGAAGCTTCGTAAATAAAATGAAAAACGTAACGCCGTATAGTTAAAATACCGAAAATTAATAGGCGATTAACCGCTAAATTTTTGTTAAGCTAACCGCCTGTTTTTGTAAAATTTCACCGAAAAAAGACCGCTAATTATGAATAAAAAACTGTTACTTCCTCTAATTATTTTTTTAGGGCTCACCGTCACCTTTATGGTACAACTTTCTCGTAATGCGCAGGGCGACGATCCTAAAAAGCTAGAATCCGCTTTAGTCGGTAAAACGATCCCCGATTTCCGCTTGGAATCCTTATTGGACGAAAAACAAATGTTAGACCAGAATGTGTTAAAAACCGGTACGCCTCGCTTATTAACCGTTTGGGCGACGTGGTGTCCGACTTGCTATGCCGAACACGAATACTTAACGTTACTGGCTAAACAAGGAGTAGAAATTGTCGGTGTGGATTATAAAGACGAACGCTCAAAAGCAATGAAATTCCTCGCCAGTTACGGTAATCCGTACAAAGCGAATATCTATGATCCGAAAGGCTCTTTAGGCTTAGATTTAGGTGTTTACGGTGCGCCCGAAACCTTTATCATTGACGGTAAAGGGGTTATCCACTACCGCCACGCCGGTGATGTGAATGATCAAGTATGGAATCAAGTATTAAAACCGATTTATGAAAAACTTAAGCAGCAATAATATGAAAAAACTGTTATCTCTTTTTATTTTAGCCGGCTCAGTAGCGATTGCCGCACCGGTTGAATTTAACCAGTTCGACACGCCGCAACAAGAAGCGGATTATCATAAGTTAATTCAAGAACTGCGTTGTCCGCAATGTCAAAATAATAATATCGCCGATTCGAATGCCACGATTGCCACCGATATGCGTGTAAAAACGTTGGAATTGCTTAAACAAGGTAAAAGTAAAGATGAAGTGGTGAATTATATGATTGAGCGTTACGGTAACTTCGTAACGTATGATCCGCCGCTGACACCGGCAACCATCTTACTTTGGGTTTTACCGGTAGCATTATTACTACTTGGTTTCGGTTTAATTTGGGGACGGAAGTCCAAAGTAAAACAAGCGGTTAAATCCGAACAAAATTCTGCAACGGCAGAGATTGATCAGGCACGTTTAAATCAAATTCTTAATAATAAGGACGACTAATGAATTTTTGGATCATTATTGCGATAGTTACGCTCGTTATCTGTTTAATTGCGTTCTATCCGTTACTAAAAAAGACCGTCAAAAGTGATTCCACTAAACGTGACAGCTTAAATAAAGCCTTCTATTTAGATCGTTTAAAAGAAGTTGAACGTGAAGCGAACGAAGGGGTAATTGACGATCCGGAAAAAACCAAATTGGAACTTCAACAAAGTTTGTTGGACGATATTCCCGAACAAGTGCAAGCGCAACAGCTTCAACAAAGTAAGTCGGGTAAAGCCTGGTTTGTCGGTTTACTGTTAGCCGTAGGTGCTATCGGTACCGCAGCTTATGTGAGCGTCGGTTCGTGGCAAGCGGGCAATATGATTGATATGACCCATAAGAAATTGGAATACTTCTATGAGCGTATCAAAGACGAAGATACCAATCCGTTATCCGAACAAGAACTAAATCAATTTGCGATGGCATTGCGTGTAGAGCTGCAAGAGAAACCGAATGATGCCAAAGGTTGGTTTATGTTAGGTCAAATCGGTATGGCGAAAGATGACGGTCAATTAGCACTGGAAAGCTATGAAAAAGCCAGCAAATTAGACCCGAAAAATCTGCAATATAAAGGCAGTTATGCACAAGTGCTGATGTTCTCGCAAGATCAAGCGGATAAAGATAAAGGTAAAGAGGTGTTAAAAGAAATTCTACGCCAAGACCATACCAATTTAGATGCACTTAGCCTACTTGCTTTCAGCTCCTTTGAAGAGCAAGACTACAAAATGGCGGCAATGACTTGGGGAATGATGTTAAAACTGATCCCTGAAGGAGAACCGCGCCGTGCGACGGTTGAAAAAAGTATCAACATGGCAATGTCAATGCTGAAAGAACAAGAAAATAAACAACCGGCAAAAGCGGAAGATAAAAAATAATCTATTTTGCTAAAATTCAATATGAATACGGGCGGGTTTTATACCCGCCCTAAAATTACAAGGGATAAAAATGTTAAGTAAAGATAAATTAAAAATCGGCTTGGTTTCCGTTTCAGACCGAGCTTCCGGCGGAATTTACCAAGACCAAGGCATTCCTGAGTTACAAGCCTGGTTGGAATCCGCATTAACTGAGCCATTTGAAGTTGAAACACGTTTAATTCCGGACGAACAAGCTGTAATTGAGCAAACATTGATTGAATTGGTCGATACACACCATTGCCATTTAGTCTTAACCACCGGCGGAACAGGACCGGCAAAACGAGATGTTACGCCGGATGCAACCCTTGCGGTGGCACACCGAGAAATGCCGGGCTTCGGCGAACAAATGCGTCAAGTGAGCCTGCATTTTGTACCGACCGCAATTCTTTCTCGCCAAGTCGGTGTTATTCGTCACGACTCACTGATTTTAAATTTACCAGGGCAGCCGAAAGCGATTAAAGAAACCTTGGAAGGAGTGAAAAACGTGCAAGGCAATACGCTGGTACGAGGCATTTTTAGTGCCGTGCCTTATTGCTTACAACTACTAAGTGAAATTTATATCGACACTCACCCTGAAATCTGCGAAAGTTTCCGCCCGAAATCAGCGAGAAGATAATCTTTAAAACCACGGAACACACTGATAACTCGGAAAACTAAACAAGCGGTTAAATTTACTGAGAATTTTACATTCCGAGTAATCTGCGTTTTCCGTGGTAATTTGAAATAGGAACTTATTATGAAAAAAATCGAAGCGATTATTAAGCCGTTCAAACTGGATGATGTGCGCGAGGCATTAACCGATGCGGGTATTACCGGTATGACCGTCACCGAAGCGAAAGGCTTTGGCCGTCAAAAAGGCCATACCGAGCTTTATCGCGGTGCGGAATATGCGATTGATTTTCTACCGAAAATTAAACTGGAAATCGTAGTAGCGGATGACCAAGTAGATGCTTGTATCGAAGCGATTATCGATACCGCACAGACAGGTAAAATCGGCGATGGTAAAATCTTTATCTATGATGTCGAGCGAGTGATTCGTATCCGTACCGGTGAAGAAAACGAAGACGCTATTTAGTGAGTGGTGTTTATCTCTCCCCTTATAAAAGAAAAACAACTTGTGAAGTATTTAGCATTAACATTCAAATAGGAACACTATGAAACAAACCGGCATCAAATGGTTGTGGCTGAGTTTAGCGACGATTATTATTGATCTATGGACAAAGTACCTTGTGGTACAACGCTTTGATCTGTATGAAAGTGTAAACGTATTACCCGTTTTTAATTTAACTTATGTACGCAACTATGGCGCGGCGTTCAGCTTTTTAGCCGACCACGGCGGCTGGCAGAAATATTTCTTCTTAGGGCTGGCGATTGTTATTTCACTCGGTTTAACAGCGATGCTGTGGCGTAATCAAGCGGTCAAAAAATTGGAAAATTCTGCGTATGCCCTAATTATCGGTGGTGCTATCGGCAATGCGATTGACCGTGCTTATAATGGTTATGTGGTTGATTTCTTTGATTTTTATTGGGATATTTATCATTATCCCGTGTTTAATGTGGCGGATATTGCCATTGTAGTGGGTGCAGGATTGCTCATCTTGGAAGCATTCCTCGACAAAAAGAAAAAGAGTGATTAAATGAATATTTTATTAGCAAACCCAAGAGGTTTCTGTGCCGGCGTTGATCGAGCGATTTCGATTGTAGAACTCGCCCTTGAAATCCACGGCGCACCGATTTATGTACGTCACGAAGTGGTACACAACCGCTTTGTGGTGGACGGCTTAAAAGCCAAAGGTGCGGTATTTGTCGAAGAATTGGATGAAGTACCGGATGATGCGATTGTGATTTTCTCGGCACACGGTGTCTCGCAAGCGGTTCGCCAAGAAGCAAAACAGCGCGGTTTAAAAGTGTTTGATGCAACTTGCCCGTTAGTCACCAAAGTACATATGCAAGTGGCGCGTGCCAGCAAAAAAGGTACCAAAGCGATTTTAATCGGACACGAAGGCCATCCGGAAGTGATCGGCACGATGGGACAATATGACAACCAAGACGCTGGCATTTTCTTGGTGGAATCGGTTGAAGATATTGCAAAACTGCCGGTCAGCAATCAAGACGAACTGACCTTTATGACGCAAACCACGCTTTCGATTGACGATACCAGCGGTGTGATTGAAGCGTTAAAAGAGAAATATCCGGCGATTCAAGGCCCGCGTAAAAACGATATTTGTTATGCGACAACCAATCGCCAACAAGCGGTAAGAGAATTGGCGAAGCAATCACAACTGGTATTAGTGGTCGGTTCCAAAAACTCGTCAAATTCCAACCGCTTGGCAGAACTCGCTTCACGTATGGGTGTACCGGCTAAATTGATTGACGGTCCGCAAGATATTGATCCGAACTGGTTGGAAGGTGTAGAAACTATCGGTATTACCGCCGGTGCTTCGGCACCGGAAATTCTAGTGCAATCGGTGGTTGAACATTTAAAAACTTTAGGCGTAACCGGTGTGAGCAATTTAGAAGGTTGCGAAGAAAATATGGTGTTTGAAGTACCGAAAGAACTACGTATTCATGAGGTGAAATAATGGCTGAATTAAATCGTTTTAGAATTGAGTGGGAATGTCGCCGCGGTATGCGCGAATTAGACAAAATGATTATGCCTTTTTACAAGGAACATTTTGATGATTTAAGCGAAGCACAGCAACAAACTTTTGTGGCAATGCTTAAATATACCGATCCGGAATTATTCCGTTGGTTTATGCACCAAGCCCCTGCTCCAACGCAAGAAATGGCTGATTTAATCGAGTTGATTCGCTCTAAAATTGAGCGTTAATCGCTCATCACAAGCGGTCGTTTTTAGTAAAATTTTTGCTAAAAACGACCGCTTTTCGATCCGCTGCTTATTGGCAAACGGATAAGATTTTATGCTTTAATCCTTCGTTTTTAAGTACGGACAAAACCGCATTAGCTAATGCTTTACGGCTCATATAACTGCCGGGTAGTTCCGCTGCATTTTCAATTAAACGGAAGGTTTCGCCTTCGCTCGTATTTAGTCCGCACGGACGTAAAATCGTCCAGTTTAGCGAGCTTTCACGCAGTAAGTTTTCCGCCTGTGTTTTTTCTTGTAGTGCTTCACCCAATACTTGTTTTACCGGCTCAGATAAAAATGCCCATTGTTCGCCGCAACCCATACTGGTAATAAAAATAAAACGAGCGGCAGGTGCATATTTCAGCATGGCACGAATAATATTGATATTACCGGTAGCATCGCTACGTACACCGTCTTTTTTGCCACCGATATAGCTGATCACCACTTTTGGCGAATATTGCTGCATCACCGCTTCACAAGCTTCTAAAGACATCACATCGGCAACAGTTGTTTGACGATCCGCAAAAAACGGATCTGTCGAAGGTTGGCGCAATACCGAGACGATTGGCTGATCAGCCGCCGCCAGTAATGCGCGTCCGGCTAAGCCGTTGGCTCCAAATAATAAAATCATTATTTACCCTTGATTAATTGACGCATAAAATCGATTTGGTTTTGACGTAAGTTACGCGCTTCATCACGTCCGACAAAGATTTTAAACATTGCGCCGCCTTGATGGTTAATAAAGTTAAGCGATACGGTATGTTTGCCCATAAATGGACGCTCAAGTAAATAAATCGCCGCACAGTTTTCATAACGTAGGTGACCGTGTACGCCACCTTCCTGACCGTGGTCGAAGTTGTAAAAACCTCTGCCGATTTGACCGCTTGGTAGCTTGCCGGTGACCTCAACCACTGCATCCGGCGTGTGTGCAATAAAGGTCACCGCATCTTCTAGCATTGCTAACGCTTGCATGATTTCCACAAAACGTGCGCCGTCCGTTTTTATGACCATTTCCGCCGGTAAGCAACTAATCACTTCTTCTAAGCTGCATTGTTTCATACCGGCAACCATTTCTAAAATTTGTCCCGGATTTTCGGCAAGTGATTGACGTAATTCGCTTAATTGTTCTTCACTTAATTTAACCATGCTGTTCTCCTTTTTATCTTCTGTGGGTAACGTGAGCATTAATTTGCGGATCAAGGTCGGTGACCAATATCGACCGCTAATATTCAAGCGAGCGATGCCTTCTTGATCAATGTTTAATAAAGATAATTGCTGCCATTGCATCAGCAATTTCATTGCTTTCGGGTTATGTCTAAATAACTTAATATCCAGATAACCCAGTTCTAAATCGTGTTGCACGACACCAAGCAACGGCTTATTTGCACCGTGTTTACTTAAAAACGATAGTGCTTTCTTATCTGCCGGTGTGTCTAAATAAGTTTGTAGTGTGGAATGTACTTGGAAACTATAACCGCCGAAATTACCGCCTGCACCGGAGCCGAAAGCCAGACACGGCATATTGGATTTAACTAACGTGTTATAACGGTTTCGTTCCCCTCGATTCGGGAAAGCAAAGTGGTTATTACTGACTTGTTGCCAACCGGCTTTTTGTAAATGCTCTACTGCATAAGCGTAATGTTGCGCTTGTACCTCAAAACTTGCGGCGGCAGGCAGAGAACCGTGTTCAATCATTTTATTAATCGGTAAAAACGGATAGTTATTAAACGCATAAATATCCAAACCGGATAACGGCAGGCTACTTGCCACTTGAATATCATTCGCCCAAACTTCATCCGTTTGATTCGATAAACCGAAAATCAAATCGGCAACGACAACCGCATCTAATTCACACAAGGCTTTGAGGTATTCATAAGCCTCTTCACCACTATGTTTACGTCCTAAACGTTTACGAATTTTTGAGTTAAAGGTTTGAATACCGATTGAAATACGATTCACGCCGGCGGCTACGCAAGCACGAGCCTTTTCAATATCAAAATGACTAATACGACCTTCAATCGTAAATTCGCAATCGTCCGCTAACGGTAAATATTGATAGCACGCTTTGATTAAGCGGACTAAATCTTCGGTATCCAATGCGGTTGGCGTTCCGCCACCGAAATAAACCGCTTTGATTTTACCGTTACCTTGGCGGATACCGGCTTCATACGCCAATTCTTCAATCAGTTTATCGGTATAGATTTTACTGTATTCTTGTTTCCACGCATTACGGTAAAAACCACAGAAAATACAGTGACCGGCACAAAAAGGAATATGGAAATATGCTAAACCGTCTTGTTTGAGGGCGTGAACGGCAGCTTGTCCCCATACGTTCTGCCATTCTTGTTGCGGCACCGCTTCACCACCCCAGATCGGCATTAATGCCTGACGTTCAGGGAATGCTTTCGGAGCGGCTTGGCTTGCCTGCCAATTTGTTGTTGTAATCATCATCACTCTCTCGATCTTTAAAAACGAAGAAAGGATTTATACAAAATCTAATTGTAAATGATATTGATTATTATCAATATTTGTCAAGTTAATAAGAATTATTCTTATAAAAAAAGCAGAGGACTTTGCTCTGCTTTTTTTCGTTTATTAATGAAGGGTTAGCCTTTTAAACCTTCGACAAGACGCACCGCATCTACACCGGCATTTGCTTCCACACGCTGCATAAACGGCGAGAGTTGCTCAAGGTGTGAAAAATCTAAGCCTAACATACGGCACCAATTTAACATGATATAAAGATAAACATCCGCCACTGAGATATTTTCACCGAAGAAAATATGGCTTTCTAAATGCTTATTGGCGGTCTCTAATTGATTTAAAATTTGCTCGGCCGCTTGCTGGCGAATCACTCGTGTTAATTCTTCATTCCCTTCCACATAGCTCGGTAAACGGAATAACGGTACAAACGATTTATGCACATCACTATTGAAAAACGCTAACCAACGCGCCGCTTTCGCTTTATCACGCAAAGTTTTACTACCGAATAATTTTGCATCCGGATATTTCTCATCCAAATAATGCAAAATGGCTTGGTTTTGCGAAAGTGCTAAATCGCCGTCCACTAATAACGGTACTGCGCCACGTGGATTCAACGCTAAAAATTCCGCCGATTTAATAAAATCGCGGCTGACTAGTTCCGCTTGATATTCCGCCCCTGTCCATTCTAACGCCACGTGCGGTACGAATGAGCAAGCGCCTTTTAAACAATAAAGTTTCATATCTTTCTCCAAATTTAAAATGTTTCTTCTCTATTTGCTTCAACCGGAAAGTAAAGCAAATGTTCTAGAACTTACGGCAGTAAGTTCTCTAGACGCCATAAGTCCGCAAAACTTGCACGTGCTTTAATTAAATAAGCCTGATCGCCGTCCACCATAATTTCGACCGCTTGAGGACGTGAATTATAGGTTGAAGACATCGCCGCTCCGTAAGCCCCTGCCGAACGCATTGCAATCAGATCGCCTTGTTCAATCGCCAGTTCTCTGCCTTTACCTAAAAAGTCTGAAGTTTCACAAATCGGGCCAACTACGTCATAGACCGCTTTTTCACGTGCAAGTGATTGATCTACCTCGGTAATTTGCATATAAGCTTCATAAAGTGCCGGGCGAATCATATCGTTCATACCGGTATCGACAATCGCAAAATTACGATCTTCATTCGCTTTAAGATATTCCACTTTAGTAACTAAGATCCCCGCATTTGCCGTGATCGCGCGCCCAGGCTCTAAAATGATCTCAAGATCCGCATAGCCTTTTAATTTTTCCAATAATGCTTTGGCGTATTCGGTCGGGTGTGGTGGCTCTTCGCCGTTATACGGCACGCCTAAACCACCGCCTAAATCTAAGTGATGTAACTCAATACCGTCTTCTTTTAATTGTTCCATTAATACAATCAAGCGATCAGTGGCATCTAAAAACGGTTGTAATTCGGTTAATTGCGAACCGATATGGCAATCCATACCGGTAATTTTCACGTTTGGTAACGTTTTGGCTAAACGGTATACCTCACGAGCTTGGGTTACGCTTACCCCAAATTTATTTTCTTTTAAACCGGTGGAAATATAAGGGTGAGTATGCGCATCAACATCCGGATTTACACGCAATGAAATCGGTGCGATTTTACCTAATTGACCGGCAACTTCATTAATGCGGTGTAACTCGGCGATTGATTCGATATTAAAGCAACGAATGCCGACTTCTAACGCACGTTGAATTTCACTGTGTGATTTCGCCACACCGGAAAATACTACTTTACTCGGCTCGCCACCTGCGGCAAGTACACGTTCAAGCTCACCTTGCGACACAATATCAAAGCCCGAACCGAGGCGCGCCATTACATTTAATAAAGCGATATTGGAATTGGATTTTACCGCAAAGCAAATCAAGTGCGGGTGTGCGCCGAATGCTTTATCAAAAGCGTGCCAATGACGCTCAAGCGTGGCACGAGAATAGATATAAGCAGGCGTACCGTGTTGATTGATGATATCTGAAACGGAAACGTCTTCCGCAAAAAGTTGTTGGTTTTTATAATTGAAATGATTCATTAATTTGTCCGTTGTGTTTGAAAAAATAAAACCACGGCAAACTCGCTACACTCGCATTTACAAAAAATCGAATAAATTCGACCGCTTGTTATACGTAGATTTTGAATTACCGTGGTTAGCAATTATTTTGTTTGTTGTTGAGCCGGTTGCTGCTCAGGAAAATAAAGTGGGCCTTTTACACCGCAGGCAGCCAACCCGAACGATGCGATTAACGCCGCTAAAAATAATTTTTTCATCATAAATCCTTGAGAGTAAATCGTCCGTTGATTCTAAAACAAATTGCGGTAATGAAAAAGTAAAAAAGCCGTTTCTCGTATTTTAAAGAAATGGCTTTGCAAGATTTCCTAAAAATTCAACCGCTTATACGACAAAAAAAGCCACCCTGACGGATGGCTTTTATTCACGTTATATTGATTACAGTGCGATTACTGCAAAGAACACAATCACTGAGTAGAGAGCGGATAATCCGTAGAATACCCAGCCACCCGCAGGAAAGTGAATTTTGAGGTCATGTAAACCATGGTGCACACGGTGCATACCAGCCCACATTGGGAAAATGGTAACCGCTAAAATGACTAATTTACCTAACCAGGTGTGCGCAAACGCCACGATATTATCCACCGGCACTAAACCGAGCGGTAATAACACACCTAAAATAAGAAGTAATATCGGGAAGCAAATTGCACTAATTGTACCGCCCGCACTAAACATTAACCATACAGGCGGTTCGTTAGAACGTTTTGGATCTTGTTTATTCATTGCCATTCTCCCCTAGATATAAGTACATACTAATGCAACAAGGCTTACTAAGCCTGTTACCGCCCAAAGTGCATTTTTTAAAATATTCGGATTTACACGTTCGTTTTTAACGATAAAAGTTAAAACTTGCGGTGTCATCACATATAATGTCGCAGCATGGTAAAGTAATGCGGCAATACTGATCACATTTAAAATAAATACAATCGGGTTTTGTAAGAAACTGATAAAACCGTCTAAACTTTCTCCGCCTAAACTGATTACCCCGTGAAGCAATACCAGACAAAACCATACGGTCGCTAAACAAGTCGCTTCACGTACCATATACATTTTATAGAAGCTTGATTTTGTCCACCAATTCGCTTTCATTTCGCGTACATACGCTTTACGTTTAGTTGCTGTTGTCATATTGCCCCCTAGCCTTTTGGTTTAAGCATTGAAATTACGTAATCTTTCGCACTTTCCAATTTACCTTGGTTAATCGCAGAAGCCGGGCCGACATGTTTCGGACATACTTCTGAACAATAACCGACGAAAGTACAACTCCACACCCCGTTTTTAGAGCTTAAGAGTTTCATACGTTGTTCACGACCGTTATCACGGTTATCCAAGTTATAACGGTGAGCAAGGGTAATCGCTGCCGGACCGATAAACTCAGGGTTTAAACCAAATTGCGGACAAGCTGCATAGCATAGACCACAGTTAATACACATTGAGAATTGACGATATTTCTCTAATTGTGCCGGTGTTTGTTTAGTACGCTGACCTTCCGGTGCTTTATTATCGATAACATAAGGTTTGATTGCTTCGATGCTGTCGATAAAGTGGCTTAAATCCACCACTAAGTCACGCTCAATCGGGAAGTTTGCAAGCGGTTCGATTCGCATAAAACCGCTGTAATCACGTAAGAATGTTTTACATGCTAATTTCGGTTTACCGTTTACCATCATACCGCACGAACCGCAGATCGCCATACGGCAAGACCAACGATAAGAAAGCTCAGGCTCAAGTTCGTCTTTAATATAACCGAGTGCATCTAATAATGAAGTTTGGCTGTCGAACGGCACTTCATATTTGTCTAAATGTGGTTCGCTATCTGTTTCCGGATTATAGCGAAGCACTTCGATGGTCATTTTATTTAAATTTGCCATATTATCGCTCTCCTATTTTTGTGCCTGTTCTGCTGCTTTTTTCGCTTTTTCTTGCGCTTCCGCTTCCGCACCGTATACACGTTTTGCAGGTTGTGATTTAGTAATTTTCACATCCGAATATTTAATCGTCGGTGTGCCGTCCGCATTGTAGAATGCTTGGGTGTGTTTTAAGTAATTCACATCGTCACGTTCGGTATAGTCTAAACGTTGGTGCGCACCACGAGATTCTTTACGTTCAACAGCCGAGCAAGCGATTGATTGCGCCACATCTAAGATGAAACCTAATTCGATTTTGTAGAGTAAATCGGTGTTAAACACGCTTGATTTATCTTTTACGCTGATATTTTTGTAACGTTCTCTTAATTCATGGATTTTATTGACCGCACCTTCCATACTTTCTTGAGTACGATAGATACCGCAACCTTCTTCCATTGCGTCACCCATTTGGTTACGAATATCAGACCAAGATTCATTACCTTCTTGACGAGCTAAAGCATGTAAACGTGCAACAACATCTTGTGCTTGCGCATCAATTTGCGCTTGGTTACGAGGACCGGCTTCTTGCGCACGGCGAGCGGCGTTTTCACCAGCCACTTTACCGAATACGACTAACTCTGCTAATGAGTTAGAACCTAAACGGTTTGCACCATGCAAGCCTGAAGAAGCACATTCACCGACTGCAAATAAGCCTTTAATTGAAGTTTCTGCGTGCATATCCACTTCAATACCACCCATTGTATAGTGTACAACCGGACGCACCGGGATTGGCGAAGTTACCGGATCTACACCTTCATAAGCACGAGCTAATTCACAGATAAACGGTAAACGTTCAGTTAAGTGTTTTTCACCTAAATGGCGTAAGTCTAGATGCACTACATCCACGCCTTTTGCGGTTTTTAAAGTGTTACCTTTTTTCCATTCTTGCCAGAATGCTTGTGAAACTTTGTCACGCGGACCAAGTTCCATATATTTGTTTTCAGGTTTACCGATTGGTGTTTCAGGTCCTAGACCGTAATCTTGTAAGTAACGGTAACCGTCTTTATTGACTAAGATACCGCCTTCGCCACGACAACCTTCGGTCATTAAGATACCGGTATTCGGTAAGCCGGTCGGGTGATATTGAACGAATTCCATATCACGTAATGCCACACCGTGACGATACGCCATTGATAAACCGTCACCAGTTACGATACCACCGTTAGTATTGAAACGATAAGTACGGCAACCACCACCTGTTGCGATAACGACTGCATTTGCATTGATTTGAACAAGCGTACCTTCCATCATATTCATCGCAACACAACCGCGAGCTTCGCCGTTGTCGGTTAAAATATCCAACACAAAATGTTCGTCAAAACGGACGATGTTAGGGTATTTGATAGAAGTTTGGAAAAGGGTGTGTAATAAGTGGAAACCGGTTTTATCCGCCGCAAACCACGTACGTTCGATTTTCATCCCACCGAAACGGCGCACGTTTACTTCACCGTCTTCACGACGTGACCAAGGACAGCCCCAACGTTCCAACTGGGTCATTTCAATCGGTGAATGTTCAACGAAATATTCCACAATATCTTGTTCGCATAACCAGTCGCCACCGCCTACGGTATCGTTAAAGTGGTTATCAAAAGAGTCTGTATCTTTGATGACTGCTGCTGAGCCGCCTTCTGCCGCCACTGTATGGCTACGCATCGGATAAACTTTTGAAATTAAAGCAATTTTAAGATTTGGATTTGCTTCCGCTGCTGCGATAGCTGCACGTAAACCGCCGCCGCCAGCACCGATAATCGCGACATCAAAATTAACACTTTGCATAATGCACTCCAAAATAATAGATTATTAATCAATATAACTCGCTTTTATTGTGCCACTATTTTTTATGCAAGATAAGCGTATTTTGTATTTTTAGGGGGACAAAAAATCCGTTTTGTGATCTACCTCAAAAAAGGTAAATCAACTCATGGGCGTATTGATAATTACTCGTAATTATAGATAAGAATATATCTCATTTAGCGGTCTGATTTGCTTAAAATTTAGCAAACTATGCAACAAAAATTTTGTGGAAAAACGATCAAATTTACGATTCCGTAAAATTAGCTTTCGCAAAATAAAACAAATCTCGTTAGAATGAATTTTTTACGTCTAAAAATCATTTTTATGAACGAATTAACTTTAGAAAATATTGAATGGAAACCGACCGCTTCCATTCAAAACCTGATTAAACGTAGCAAAATTATGGCGGAAATTCGCCAGTTCTTTAAAGATCGCGGTGTATTAGAAGTAGAGACCCCCGCATTGAGCGAATTTTCCGTGACGGATGTACATCTTTCTACCTTCCACACACAATTTCTTTCGCCTTTTTCCAGTGAAGCGAAAACGTTACATCTGATGACCAGCCCCGAATACCATATGAAACGTCTATTGGCGGCGGGTAGCGGTTCAATTTTTCAATTATGTCGCGTGTTTCGTAATGAAGAAGCCGGCAAACGTCATAATCCGGAATTTACTATGTTGGAATGGTATCGCCCGCATTTTGATATGTATCGTTTAATCAATGAGGTGGATGATTTATTGCAACAAATTCTGGATTGCGAACCGGCGGAATCTTATAGCTATCAGTTCGTGTTCCAAACCTATGTCGGTTTAGATCCGCTGTCGGCAACCCGTGCGCAATTAGTAGAAAAAGCACGTAAGCACGGTTTTCCTTGTGAAGATGATGAGAACAGAGATACGTTGCTACAATTTCTATTCAGTGAGATTGTGGAAGCGAATATCGGTAAAGAGCGTCCGACTGCGGTCTATCATTTCCCGTCATCGCAAGCGGCACTGGCGCAAATCAGTTCGGAAGATCACCGTGTTGCGGAACGCTTTGAGGTTTATTACAAAGGCCTAGAATTGGCAAACGGCTTCCACGAGCTAAGTGATGCGAAAGAACAAATGCGCCGCTTCGAACAAGATAACATACACAGAACGCAAATGGGTTTACCGCCACAGCAATTAGATACTCGTTTTCTTGCCGCATTAAAAGCAGGCATTCCGAATTGTTCCGGTGTGGCGTTAGGTGTAGATCGCTTAATGATGATTGCGATGAATGCCGAAAAAATTGATGAAGTGATGGCGTTTGGTGTAGAAAATGCCTAGATAATTAAAAACCACGGAACACACGGACTACGCTGAATAAAATTTCCGTGCTATCCGTGTATTCTGTGGTTAAAAGTACTTAGTTTAATTTAGAGTTTAATAAAACCGTCATAAATATGGGTGGCATCACCGGTCATATATAACGGATGCCCAACACCCTCCCACTCAATTTGGAGCGAACCGCCGGGCAAATCTACCTGGACATTGTTATCTAATACACCTTGCATAATGCCTACCGCAACCGCACCGCAAGCACCGCTACCGCACGCCTGCGTTTCACCGGCACCACGTTCAAACACTCGTAATTTAATATGATTGCGATTCACCACTTGCATAAAGCCGATATTCGCGCGCTCAGGGAAACGATCATGATTCTCTAATAAAGGTCCGAGTTCATTAACCGGTGCCGTATTAATATCTTCAACTTGTAATACACAATGCGGATTCCCCATGGAAACCACCCCACATAATACCGTTTGTAAATCGGTTCTTAAAATATAGTTTTTCTCAAATTTATTTGCCGTAAACGGAATCTGTGCCGGCTCCCAAATCGGCTCGCCCATATTCACGCGAACTTTTTCTTCACCTTTTAAAGTTAATACCATTTTTCCTTTAGCGGTACTGACATGAATATCTTGTTTATTAGTTAAACCTTTGAGCGTCACAAAACGGGCAAAGCAGCGCGCACCGTTACCGCATTGTGCCACTTCACTGCCGTCCGCATTAAAGATTCGGTAATGGAAATCCAGCTCCGGGTCATATGGCGGCTCAACCAATAGCAGCTGGTCAAAACCGACTCCACGATGACGATCAGCCAATTTACGAATTACATCTTCGGTTAAATAAACGTTCTGCGTCACACCGTCAATCACCATAAAATCATTGCCAAGTCCGTGCATTTTTGAAAATTGCATATTATTTCCTATCATAAAAAAATTTAATTCTTAAATCTTATAGAGATTAGTTTTATTTATTGCTATATTACAGTTCCTTTTCAAAGCATTCGTTCCGCTTGAGAAGGTTTTTGATTTCTGAAAAGGTTTTGCCTCAAGTATGATGGCTTTTTTGATGAATTACAATGGAGTAATTAAATTATGTCCGCAATGTTTCTTTTGCAATTTGCCATAGTTTTACTATGTATTTTGATAGGTGCCCGTGTGGGTGGTATCGGTTTGGGTGTTTTCGGCGGTTTAGGTCTTGCAATTCTTTCTTTCGGTTTCGGTTTAAAACCGGCGGGTCTGCCGATTGACGTAATGTTCATGATTATGGCGGTAGTATCTGCTGCTGCGGCAATGCAAGCGGCCGGTGGTTTAGATTATATGATTAAAATCGCAACTAATATTTTACGTCGCAATCCTAAATATATTACTTTTATCGCACCGCTTGTTACGTGGACATTTACCGTATTAGCCGGTACCGGTCACGTAGCTTATTCCGTATTACCTGTTATCGCTGAAGTAAGCCGCCATAACGGTATTCGTCCGGAACGTCCGCTTTCAATGGCGGTAATCGCTTCTCAATTCGCTATCGTTGCCAGCCCAATCGCTGCGGCAGTCGTTGCGGTAGTTGCTTTCTTAGAACCGCAAGGTATCACTTTAGGTAACGTACTTTCGGTCACTATTCCTGCTACACTTCTCGGTTTAATGCTTGCCTGCGTATTCGTCAATAAAATGGGTAAAGAATTAAAAGACGATCCGCATTACCAAAAATTATTACAAGATCCGGAATACGTAAAAGCGAACAATACCAACACTAATCCTGCGGATGTTGCAATTAAACCGACCGCAAAACTTTCCGTAAGCTTATTCTTATTCGGCGCATTATTAGTAGTATTAATGGGTGCAATGCCTTCTTTACGTCCGGTATTCGACGGTAAACCGATGGGTATGGCACATACGATTGAAATCGTTATGCTTACTATTGGTGCGTTAATCATCTTCTTCTGCAAACCGGACGGCAACGAAATTACTAAAGGTTCGGTATTCCATGCGGGTATGCGTGCGGTAATCGCAATCTTCGGTATCGCATGGTTAGGCGATACATTAATGCAAGGTCATATGACCGAAGTGAAAGAAATGGTATCAGGATTAGTAGAAACTGCGCCATGGGCATTTGCTTTCGCTCTTTTCCTACTCTCTGTATTAGTAAACAGCCAAGGGGCGACAGTCGCAACACTTTTCCCATTAGCGGTTGCATTACACATTGACCCGACCGTGCTTATCGCAGTATTCGTTGCAGTAAACGGTTACTTCTTTATTCCTAACTACGGTCCGATTATTGCTTCAATTGACTTCGATACCACCGGTACCACTCGAATCGGTAAATATATCTTCAACCATAGCTTTATGTTACCGGGCTTATTAAGCATGGCATTCAGTATCGCATTCGGTTTATTATTTGCGAATATTCTGCTTTAATTAGTTAATAAACTAAATCAAAAAGCCCTCCGACTATTAAGTCGCGAGGGCTTTTGTTTGCAAGAAATTTAGAAAATCCGACCGCCTGTAAAAAAGCGTACTAGCAAAATTCCTAACACCGTACACAGGATTCCACCAATCAAATGTAAGCCGATTACGCTCAATGCTTGATAGTATTTTTCGGTAAGTAACTTTTCGCTCACTTCTAACGAAAAGCTCGAGAAAGTGGTGAAACTGCCTAGAAAACCGGTAATAAACAATAACTTCTGCCCGTCATTCAAATGCAGTCCGATAGCAATTCCAATTAAGAAGCAGCCGAGTAAATTGGCTAACAAGGTACCAAAAGCTAATTGACTTAGAAAACCGTTAAACCACACGCCTAATTGCCAGCGAGAAATTGCACCTAATACCGCACCGAGAGAAATCCAAAGAATAGTCATAGCTACACCAAAAATAAATGAGGAATTAGATTCATCACCACGACCGTGGCAATCGAAAGCAAAAGACGCGATGCACCGAAAATGAAGCCTCGATTGGTACCGTTATCAAATTTCACTAACAAATTCGCCATTGCCGTCAGCGCATACACCTCAATCACGGTAAAAACCACCAAATAGACATAAGCACTAAACAGCGAAATATAATGCAAAGTAATAAACCACGGCACAGTGATACCAATCGCTAACAACGGTGCGACCCACACTATTTGCTTTGCAGTTAAATTAATTTTGCGTGAGAAATAACTTTGTAGCGATACCGTCATCAAACCGTTCACAAATAATGCGATTGGGCTATGTTCCGGTGCAGCTAATTTGTTATCAAATAAAAACGGAAAAATGACAAAAAACGAAGTGGCAATTGATAGCGGAATAAACAACATCAAATGCACAAATAAAAATTCTTTGGTGATAATTTCTCGAATTTGCCCGAAACGGAATTTCACCAAACTTTGTAACGTTTGAATCTGATAAAACGGCTTGACCATCAGCGCAAATAGCACCGCCTCCATCGCAAAACAAACCCAAATTAATAACTCGATTTGCTCAAATTTAATAAACGGAATCACCAATAACGGTGCAAACATTGAAGACATACTGGTCACTTTCAGATATTTGCCCTGTAAACGGGTTTTCTCGCTATATTCATTGCCCGCCAAAGCCAGCAAACACGCCTTTGCATTGGTACCGAACAAACAGCTCCCCAGCCCGAAGCAAGTAGTCGCTAACAATAATAATCCGTAATTATCCGCCGAGAGGAAGAAAATATAAGCTAATACGTCCAGCAAACAGCCTAACAACATCATTTTGGCTAAGCCGTAACGATCGCCCCAAATGCCGGCTAAAATCGCCAACGCTTGATTACAAAAGAATAATAAAGACAACGAAAAAGCGATTTCGCTGTTGCTTAAGCCTTTTTTCTGTAAATAGATAAAAAACACGGTTTGCATTGAGAAAAATGCAAGAGTAGAGAAAAATCGTCGAATCAATAAAAGTTTTTGAAGGTTCATAAAGAGATAAATTTGTAAAAATCAGCCGAGATCTTACCGCTTTTATGCAGGATATTCGATATAATTCAACAAATTTTCCTTTTATCTGATTGTTATGACTAAAAATCTCTACCTCGGCGTGATGTCCGGTACCAGCCTTGACGGCGTGGATTTATGCGTGATGGATTTTGCAAAAAATCCGCCAAGATTGACCGCTTTCGGCTTTACACCTATGCCGGAAGATTTACGTACCGATTTATCGCAATTACTCAAAAGCGGCGAAACTTCGTTACAAAAATTAGGTGAAATCGATCACCGTTTAGGCTTGCTGTATGCCGAAAGTATCAACCGTTTTTTAGCCGAACATCAGCTCAGCGCAAATGATATTCAAGCGATTGGCTGTCACGGACAAACCGTATGGCATTCTCCAAACGGTAAATTGCCGTTTACCATGCAAATCGGTGATATGAATCTGGTTGCCGCTCACACCGGCATTACTACTATTGCGGATTTTCGCCGTAAAGATATGGCGGTCGGAGGACAAGGTGCGCCTTTGGTTCCCGCTTTTCACGAAGGGATTTTTACCTCGCCGGAACGCTTAACCGTGGTGCTAAATATCGGTGGTATTTCCAATATTTCGGTACTTGCACCACAGCAACCGACCATTGGCTATGATGTCAGTGTCGGTAATGCACTGATGGATTCTTGGATAGAATTGCATCAAGCCAAACGCTACGACAAAAATGCCGAATGGGCAAAAACCGGAATACTGATTCCGGAATTACTCGACAGTTTACTTGATGAGCCTTTTTTCAAATTACCTGCCCCGAAAAGCACCGGTCGAGAATTATTTAACCTTGAATGGCTTGCAAAAAAATCGGCAAATTTAACCGCTTATCACCCTGAAGATGTACAACGTACACTGGCGGAATTTACCGCACAAAGTGTAGTAAACGAGCTAAAAACCTTAGAAAGTGAGAAGCAATGCTTATTACTTGTATGTGGCGGTGGTGCACGTAACCCATTGTTAATGCAGCGTTTTAGTGAATTACTACCGAAATGGACGGTCACAACCACTAGCGAATATGGATTGGATATGGATTATGTCGAAGCCGCCGCTTTTGCCTGGCTGGCTTATCAACGTGTACATAATTTAGCAAGTAATCTACCAAGCGTAACCGGAGCAAAACAGCCGGTGAGTTTAGGGGTAATTTATCCTAAGTAATCACCTCCTCACTTGTATAAAACACCGAAAGTAAAAGGTGATTGGAGATAAAAATGTCAGAAAAAAATTTATTAACGGCGTTGTCAAAAATGATTACCGAACAACGCAATCCTAACTCAATGAATATCGATCAACTCTCTGCACTTGAGCTAGTGAAAGTGATCAATCAAGAGGATAAACAAGTCCCACTTGCGGTAGAAAAATGTTTAGCGCAAATTGCTCAAGCAGTCGAAAAAATCGTACAAGCATTCCAAAATAGGGGGCGTTTAGTCTATATCGGTGCCGGCACCAGCGGACGCTTAGGCGTATTAGACGCTTCGGAATGTCCACCGACTTACGGCGTTCCACCGGAAATGGTGGTCGGCATTATTGCCGGCGGTGAACGGGCGTTACGCCACCCGATTGAAGGAGCGGAAGATAATACGGAACGAGGCAAAGCCGATTTACAAGCGGTCAATTTTTCACAAAAAGATATATTGGTCGGCATTGCAGCAAGCGGACGTACCCCTTATGTGATTGGTGCGTTAGAATATGCCAAATCTTTGGGTGCGACTACCGTTTCTATTGCCAGCAACCCGAATTCAGCGATGGCGCAAATTGCAGAGATTGCGATTGATACGGTTGTAGGGCCGGAAGTGCTAACCGGTTCAAGCCGTATGAAATCCGGCACGGCACAAAAACTGGTATTGAATATGCTGACTACCGCATCCATGGTGATGATCGGCAAATGCTATTCCAATTTAATGGTCGATGTGCAGGCAAGCAACGAAAAACTCAAAGCCCGTGCGATTAAAATCGTGATGGAAGCCGCCGAATGTGATCGAACGATTGCCGAAAATACGCTAAAAATTGCCGAAAACAACGCAAAATTAGCCATTATGATGATATTAAGTGATTCGGATAAAACGACTGCCGAACAATTACTTGCTGTACATCACGGAAAACTGCGTCAAGCACTCGCCAAATAAGGCATAAAAAAGCGGTCGGATTTTGCAAATTTTCTACAAAATCCGACCGCTTATCTAAAACCGATTAAATTATTTCTTCACACCGGTAATACGGCACCACTCTTCTTTTTCTACCACCGGATCAAGATTGAAGTCCGGCGCATAGGCTTCGCAAACCGATTCCGCTTGCGTTGCTAAAATACCAGATAAACCTAAATCGCCTTGCGGTTTCACCAAGGTAATGATATTTGGTGCCAGTTCTTTCAGCGGGCCGGCAAGAATATTCGCCACCACCACATCGGCTTGTAGATCTTGCGGTTGATCTTTGGCTAAGAATAACTGTAAACGATCCGCCACACCGTTTGCTTCGGCGTTATTGGTCGAAGCTAAAATCGCCTGCGGGTCGATATCAATCCCGATCGCTTGTTTTGCACCGAGTTTAAGTGCCGCAATCGCCAAAATACCTGAACCGCAACCGAAATCGATCACCGTTTTACCGGTTAAATCTAAGCTATCTAACCATTGTAAACAAAGTGCAGTAGTCGGGTGTGTACCGGTACCGAAAGCAAGCCCTGGATCAAGCATCACGTTCACCGCATTCGGATCCGGCACTTCACGCCAGCTTGGGCAAATCCATAAACGTTTACCAAATTGCATTGGGTGGAAGTTATCCATCCACTCACGTTCCCAGTCTTTATCTTCGATTTGCTCAATCTTATGTACAAAATCCGCTTCAACTAAACGGCTAGTAATTAATGCTTCAACAATTGCTTTCATATCGGTTTCCGCATCAAATAAACCCACTACGTCCGTATTACCCCATAAACGGGTTTCACCCGGTAGCGGCTCAAAAATCGGTGTATCCTGACTATCCATAAAAGTTACCGATACTGCCCCGATTTCTTCTAAAAAATCACTGATTTGCTCTGCCTGTTTATCCGTACTATTTAAACGAATTTGTACCCATGCCATATTATTTTTTCCTTATTTTTTACCTGCTTTCCTTAAAACGAAACCAGATAATTTGCAAAATATCAGTCAAAAATGACCGCTTGTTTCCTATATAAAGAAGATTTTGTTAATTTCGCGAGTAAGATCGCAAAATTTACCCTCGTCCGCCAACCGTAATCTTATCTAATTTCACTGTCGGTTGACCTACACCAACCGGTACGGATTGCCCTTCTTTACCACAAGTGCCGATACCTGGGTCGAGTTCCATTTTCTTACCGACCATTGAAACTTGCTGCATAGCGTCAATGCCGCTGCCGATTAAGGTTGCGCCGGTAACCGGTTTAGTGATTTTACCTTTTTCGATTAAATAAGCTTCTGCGGTTGAGAACACGAATTTACCCGAAGTAATATCCACCTGGCCGCCGCTGAAATGCGGTGCGTAAATACCATAATCGACCGATTCGATCATTTCTTCAAAACTGTGCGAGCCTTCCGTGAGATAGGTATTGGTCATACGAGGCATTGGCAAGTGCGCATAAGACTCACGGCGACCATTACCTGTCGGTGCAACACCCATTAAACGAGCGTTAAGTTTATCTTGGATATAACCTTTCAAAATACCGTTTTCGATCAATACGTTACGTTGAGAAGGTACGCCCTCGTCATCTACCGTAATCGAACCTCGCACATCCGGTACCGTACCGTCATCAACGATAGTACAAAGCGGCGAAGTGACTAACTCTCCAATTTTGCCGGTAAATAGCGAAGATTCTTTACGGTTAAAGTCTCCCTCTAACCCGTGCCCGACCGCTTCATGAAGTAAAATACCCGGCCAACCGGCACCTAGTACTATCGGCATCGTGCCGGCTGGTGCCGGCATTGCACCTAAATTGACTAATGCCATACGTACCGCTTCTTTCGCCAGATAAACCGCTCGAGTATCGCCGGTCATTTCCCCATTAACCACCTGCGGCTCAAAGAACCAGTTTAAGCCGAAACGTCCGCCGGCACCGGCAGAACCTCGTTCACGTTTACCATTTTCTTCTACCAATACCGAAACTGATAAACGCACTAATGGGCGAATATCCACTGCAAGCGTGCCGTCTGTTGCCGCCACTAACATCTCTTCATAAACCGCTGAAAGCCCTGCATTAACTTGAATCACTCGAGGGTCTTCCGCACGCGCGACTTTATCGACTAAATGGAGTAGCTCAACTTTTTGCTCACGGCTTAACGTATCCAACGGATTGACCGAAGCATAACGTTTGATCGCATCCGTTTGTTTGAAACTTTTTACCGATAATTGACCGCTTGCATTAGTAATCGAACGGGCTGCGGTTGCACATTGTTCAAGCTGGCTCAAGCCGATTTGGTCTGCATACGCAAAGCCGGTTTTCTCGCCTGATACCGCACGCACACCAAAACCACGGTCAATATAAAAACCGCCCTCTTTGATAATCGAATCTTCTAACGACCAACTCTCATCTTGGCTTAATTGAAAATAGAGATCCGCATAATCAATTTGGCGATTCGCAAAATGATCAAGCACTTTACTCAAGTGCGATAACTCAAGCCCGCTTGGTGCAAGCAAGCCTTCTGAAACTTGATTTAACATTGTTTTTCTCTTCTTAATAAAATTCTTTAAATTTTAACATATTAAATCCGGCTCTCACTGCTCTTTTTCAAAAAGAGCCACTGAATAATGATAGAATGAGGAAAATGACCGACATAGATAAGGCGCAATATGTTATTTGATACACTTCGAAAACAATTTAAACACTACTTCCCGACACAGCGAGATTTTGTACTTGGCTTAAGCGGTGGTATTGATTCGATTGTGTTATTACATTTGTTAGCCGAATTACAGATCAACCTAAGAGCGGTACATATTCACCATGGGCTTAGTCCTAATGCCGACAGTTGGGCAGCTTTTTGTGAACAAATTTGCAAGCGGTTAAAAATCCCGTTTATTTTGCAAAAGGTTACCGTGGATCGCAGTGAAGGTATCGAAGCCGGCGCCAGAGCGGCACGTTATCAGGCAATAGGGGAAATCATTCTGCCTAACGAAGTGTTAGTGACCGCTCATCATCTTGATGATCAAGCAGAAACTTTCTTGCTTGCCTTAAAACGTGGCAGTGGAATCAAAGGACTATCGGCAATGCAAGCGGTCGGATTTTGGCAAAATTTTACCATTTTTAGACCGCTTCTTAATGTGAGCAAAGCGCAAATCGAACAATATGCGCTGCAACAGCAATTAACTTGGATTGAAGACGAAAGTAATCACGACAGCCATTATGACCGCAATTTTTTACGCAATGAAGTGTTACCGATTGTAAATCAACACTGGCAGCATTTCAGCCAAATGGTGGCTCGTTCTGCACAGCATTGTGCCGAACAACAAATGCTATTGGAAGAATTGCTCTCTCAAGAATTACAATACTATGCGGATTTTTCGGAAAAGCGTTTAAATATCGAAGCGTTTCCACAATTTTCTTTGGCGAAACAACAACAATTGATCCGTTTGTGGTTAGAAAAATGCGGCGCACAAATGCCAAGTACGGCACAACTGATGCAAGTAATTCAGCAAACAATTTATGCGGATGCCGATAAAAATCCCCAGCTTAAATTAGCCGATTTTTGGATACGCCGTTATCAACATCATTTATATTTAACCGGCGACTTACTCGAAATAAACGATTTTTGTCAGCCGCTCTGCGTACAACAATCGTTAATGTTACCGGATGGAATCGGCAAGTTACAACATTTAGGCGACAGCATTATTTACCAAAAGTCAGACAAAATTGACCGCTTGTTATTGCCGGAAGCGTTAGTGAATGCTCCTCTGCAAGTGAAATTAGCGCATCAAGGTAAAGTCAAACAGTATGGCAAGCCAATGCGAGAAGAAATGAAGAAACGCTACCAACAAGCGCAAGTTCCGGTTTGGCTACGGAAACGTACACCACTTATCTTTTTCGGCGATCAGTTAGTTTTTCTTTGCCATTAAAAAACCTGCTTTCGCAGGTTTATGGGTTATAAGGATTGGATAATATAGCCAAGTAAGGCATAAAACCCAATAAAAGAAAGTATCAACAAACCTCTAGCCAATGCTTTTTGCGATTGATGCAGCTTATATAACAGCAATGCAATCACAAATAAGACAAGCGGATAAATCCAAAAAGCTATCGAAAACCAATTAACTTGTTCCGGGCTTAACGCTAAACTGGAAAATTTGGGAGAAACCAGTAATGCAAGCGGCCATAATGCACAAGGTAAGCAAAGTAATGCTAATGCCCAATTAAATTTAGATGATGATTTTTGCATATTATCCTCGTGGATGAAATTTTTGGTGTAATGATTTTAGACGTGCTTTAGCCACATGTGTATAAATTTGTGTGGTAGAGAGATCACTATGTCCCAACAACATTTGCACGACTCTTAAATCTGCACCGTGATTAACCAAATGTGTTGCGAAAGCATGACGCAATACGTGTGGAGACAGTTTCTCACTATCAATACCTGCTAAAACGGCATAATGTTTTATTCTATGCCAAAATGTTTGGCGTGTCATTTGCTGCCCACGGCGGCTTGGAAATACAACATCTGATTGTGTATTGTTCAATAACATTGCACGTCCATGCTGAAAAAACTCTTGAATCCAATAACTTGCTTCTTCACCAATTGGCACTAACCTCTCTTTATCCCCCTTACCCACAACACGTACGACACCTTGACGTAAACTCAGATTATCTATATTGAGTGACACCAGTTCGCTAACGCGTAACCCGGTTGCATAAAGTAACTCTAACATCGCTTTATCACGTAATTCGACCGGATCCAACGTATTCGGGCAATCAAGTAAATCCATCACTTGTTCTTCACTTAACGATTTCGGTAAATGAGCCGGCTTACGCGGAGAAGTTAAAGTGAGAGTAGGATCGTCTTGACGATAATTTTCCGTATATAAAAAACGGAAAAATTTACGCAAACAACTGAGCATTCTAGCTGAACTAGTTGCCTTATAGCCCAGTTCCAATCTTTCTCCCAAGAATGCTTGCAAGTCAAAATGATCTAAAGTAAGAAATGCTTTAGGCGTAGGTAACCATTCGGAGAAGGATTCCAAGTCTAAACGGTATGCAGCCGACGTATTTTCAGATAATCCGTGTTCTTGCCATAACGTATCTAAAAACTGTTCGATAATAGGATCTAAATTTTTCATGAAGCTACTTTTATTCCTAGATATTCTATTATTCTAACAGAATAACTTCACTTTAGAGAAAAGTACAAATATGCAAAAAGCCGACTAGCGTAAACTAATCGGCTTCTTAAATATGGCAGGGGCGGAGAGGCTCGAACTCCCAACACCCGGTTTTGGAGACCGGTGCTCTACCAATTGAACTACGCCCCTATTGGTATCATATATAGATAAAGCGAGTAATAACTCGCTTTCAGATAAGTGGCGGAACGGACGGGACTCGAACCCGCGACCCCCTGCGTGACAGGCAGGTATTCTAACCAGCTGAACTACCGCTCCGCAAATTTAGTAGATTAACAGTGCCCTACTCTCACATGGGGAAACCCCACACTACCATCGGCGTTACCGCATTTTACTTCTGAGTTCGGAATGGATTCAGGTAGAGCCACGGCACTATGACTGTTAATCAAATTCTGTGCTTATTAACTTAACTCACTTAGTTAAAATAAGCTAAGGTAATAAGACCCGACGATGCTCTACTCTCACATGGGGAAACCCCACACTACCATCGACGTAACGGCTTTTCACTTCTGAGTTCGGAATGGATTCAGGTGGGACAACCGCACTATTGTCGTCGGGAAATTCGGTTTAAATTCGAAACAAGCTGTTCACTGATTTTCTAGTCTTTAGTCTTTCGTTCTTTGTTTAGTTTCTTAACTTCACGCCCAAAAACACTTGAGCGTTGTATAGTTAAGCCTCTCGGGCAATTAGTATGTGTTAGCTCAACGTATCACTACGCTTACACACCACACCTATCTACGTCGTAGTCTCCAACAACCCTTACAGTCTTATAGACTGGGAGAACTCATCTTGAGGCAAGTTTCGTGCTTAGATGCTTTCAGCACTTATCTCTTCCGCATGTAGCTACCCAGCAATGCCTCTGGCGAGACAACTGGAACACCAGTGATGCGTCCACTCCGGTCCTCTCGTACTAGGAGCAGCCCCTCTCAATTCTCCAACGCCCACGGCAGATAGGGACCGAACTGTCTCACGACGTTCTAAACCCAGCTCGCGTACCACTTTAAATGGCGAACAGCCATACCCTTGGGACCTACTTCAGCCCCAGGATGTGATGAGCCGACATCGAGGTGCCAAACACCGCCGTCGATATGAACTCTTGGGCGGTATCAGCCTGTTATCCCCGGAGTACCTTTTATCCGTTGAGCGATGGCCCTTCCATTCAGAACCACCGGATCACTATGACCTGCTTTCGCACCTGCTCGACTTGTCTGTCTCGCAGTTAAGCTTGCTTATACCATTGCACTAACCTCACGATGTCCGACCGTGATTAGCAAACCTTCGTGCTCCTCCGTTACGCTTTGGGAGGAGACCGCCCCAGTCAAACTACCCACCAGACACTGTCCGAGACCGCGTTCCGCAATCTTCGTTAGAACATCAAACGTTAAAGGGTGGTATTTCAAGGACGCCTCCACAATCACTGGCGTGACTGCTTCAAAGGCTCCCACCTATCCTACACATCAAAATTCAATGTTCAGTGTCAAGCTATAGTAAAGGTTCACGGGGTCTTTCCGTCTAGCCGCGGGTACACCGCATCTTCACGGCGATTTCAATTTCACTGAGTCTCGGGTGGAGACAGCCTGGCCATCATTATGCCATTCGTGCAGGTCGGAACTTACCCGACAAGGAATTTCGCTACCTTAGGACCGTTATAGTTACGGCCGCCGTTTACTGGGGCTTCGATCAGGAGCTTCTCTTGCGATAACACCATCAATTAACCTTCCAGCACCGGGCAGGCATCACACCCTATACGTCCACTTTCGTGTTTGCAGAGTGCTGTGTTTTTAATAAACAGTTGCAGCCAGCTGGTATCTTCGACCGGTTCAACCTTCGTGAGTAAATCACTACAATCTACGCCGGCGCACCTTCTCCCGAAGTTACGGTGCTATTTTGCCTAGTTCCTTCACCCGAGTTCTCTCAAGCGCCTGAGTATTCTCTACCTGACCACCTGTGTCGGTTTATAGTACGGTTTAGATAAACCTGAAGCTTAGTGGCTTTTCCTGGAAGCGTGGTATCGGTAACTTCATCTCCGTAGAGACTCGTCATCACTTCTCGGTGTTATGTACATCCGGATTTGCCTAAATGTACCACCTACCGGCTTAAACAGACATCCAACAGTCTGATTACCTAACCTTCTCCGTCCCCACATCGCAGTTTATCCAAGTACGGGAATATTAACCCGTTTCCCATCGACTACGCTTTTCAGCCTCGCCTTAGGGGCCGACTCACCCTGCCCCGATTAACGTTGGACAGGAACCCTTGGTCTTCCGGCGAACGAGTTTTTCACTCGTTTTGTCGTTACTTATGTCAGCATTCGCACTTCTGATACGTCCACCAAACTTCTCAATTCAGCTTCATCCGCTTACAGAACGCTCCCCTACCCAACAATGTTTCCATTGATGCCGCAGCTTCGGTGACTAGTTTTAGCCCCGTTACATCTTCCGCGCAGGCCGACTCGACTAGTGAGCTATTACGCTT